>NZ_JALKFS010000001.1 GCF_023051145.1 Williamsia sp. DF01-3 | reverse complement strand
CCCACCTCCAATTACCCCACACCACACAAGGAGTCACCCCCGCTATGACCATCACCATTCGCCACACCCACGCCGACGGAACCCTGGTCGAGGGCACCAGCAAAGGCGACGGCACGAACACAATTTTGAAAGCGAACGGGTTTCGCTGGTTTCGCACCCTGAGCCTGTGGGGCATCGCCGGCAGCCGCGACCGCCAGCCCAACGACTACAAGATCAACCGCGCCGCCCACGCCCTACGCGAGGCCGGCCACACCGTGACCGTCGACATCGACCGCACCCACCGGCCAGCGGCCGACGCCGAGGCCGACCGCCTGGCCCGCCAAGACGATCGCGTCGCCGCCCTGGCCGCCAAAGCCGCACGCAAGAAGAACGACGCCGAGGCGGCGTGGGCGAAGGACCGCGCCGCGACCGCTGCCCTACCGCCCGGTGGGGAGCCGATCAAGGTAGGCCACCACTCCGAACGCCGGCACCGCAATGCGATCGACAAAGCGTGGAAGACCCTCGGTCAGGCCGTGGAGGCCGAGAACACGGCCAAGGCGGTCGAGCAGCGCGCGGAGGCGGCCGCCGCAACCACCGGCCACCGCTACAACCCGGTGACCGTGGCCAACCGCATCGACACTCTCGAGGCCGAGCAGCGGGCCGATCAACGACGCCTCGACGGGCACCGCCGCACCCTGTTCACCGACGCCGCCGGCCACAAACACGAAGAGGTCACCACCCCGGCCGCCAGCCGGTACCGCGACCGGCTCACTGCCCGCATGGCCCAGCGAGCCGAGGACATCACCTACTGGACACAGGTCCGCGCCCAGCAGATCGCGGATGGTGAAGCAACCAACTACACCCGCGAGACGATCAGCGCCGGGGACCTGGTGCGCGGCCGCCACGCCGATTGGTACCGGGTCCGGCGAGCCAACCCCAAATCGGTGACCGTGGAATACCCCGCCTACGGCGGCGGCACCCTCACGCACACCATCAAATATGCCGAGCTGACCGGCCACCGCCCCGCCAACAGCACTGCGGCCCAGACCGACACCGACGACACGGAGAACACCGGCACTGCCGATGCGGAGAAGGCCGGCTAACCCCCGTTGGCCGCGCAGTGTGACGGTATGTCCGCTGCGCGGCCACACGAGTAGTCGGGCCTGCGGCCCGAACTTCGTTCCTGTGGTCACCAAGGGGCGCGCGTCTTCTCATTCTCTCAGTCCGGGGGCCCGACCGGTCAACCCACGCACCGGCGCTCTCGCCCGTTCTCCGCTGCGCTACGCCCGTGCGCTCCAACCACTTTCACACCCGCACTCGCTGCGCTCGCGTGAAAGTGGCTTCCGGCCGCCGCTGCTCTTCGGGGTTGACCGCCCACCCCGCACTGAGCGACTGCGAAGCCGACAGCGTCGCCCACAACGAGGAGAACCCATCATGACCATCACCACCGCCTACGCCGACACCAACGGAACGATCATCCTCCGAGAAGGAATCACCACCCACACCATCCGCCAGGACGGAACCAGCCAACTCGAAACCGACTGGCACCTGCCCGACGGCACACCATCAGACCCGTTCGCCGACAACAGCTAGACGCCGGCGAGGCCCCACCCGCACGGGTGGGGCCCCGTTCGCTCGTCGGCTACAGAATGTTGATCGGCGCGTTCAGATGCCACGGCGAACCGCTGTCCGCACTGCACACAGCCTCATTCCTCATGAACAATTCCGACAGCTGCGGATTCGACTTCGCAGAACCGATGCAATGATCGGCATCGCGGAACGGCCCGTATTCGTAATAGACCGCATTGTCCCACCAATACCGAGTCTTTTGCACCACGTTAATAGTGTCAGCGTGCGCAGCCGGCACCGAACCCAAGGACACCGCCACGGCGGCAACAATTCCGCCGAACCCGACTGCTATTTTCTTTCCGATATTCACCCGAACACCTTTCTTGTGCGAATCATTCAAGCTCAGCTGAGTCGAATGGACAGAAAGGGTCAGCCACATAGGGGCGCGCACAAAAGCGCACCACGAAACAACCCGCGCACACGTGCATGCGAGCGAGTTCCAACAGGGTGTCCGACGCCAATCCGACCCCAACACCCTAACCCACATGTGCGCTGTGCGCTGGGTGTTTGTCTCACCTGGCCGGTCATCCCCTGATGCGCCGATTCTGACTGGATCGGGCTGGCCCCGCGTCAAGCAGCTCCGTCGACAAAGACCCACGCGCTACCCGCCGCTGGCGCGCCGATCCGCTTATTTCGCGGCCCTTTCTCTCCTACGTAACTTGACTCGAAACCACCCCGACAGGGCGGCGCTAATATCAGGAAATGCCCACAAATGAATGCCCGAAACAATGCCTACCAATTCGCGAAAAGTGTTGCGGAACAGGGCAATAAGAAATAGAATAGACGTATCAACACATCCAGTCGCACGAAACTAATCGAGAGGCCAAAACAATGACTGAGCACACCATCACCGTGTACACCAAGCCCGCATGCGTGCAGTGCAATGCCACCTATAAAGCCCTCGACAAGAACGGCCTGGACTACACCGTCGTCGACATCACCACCAACGAGCATGCCCGCGACTACGTCATGGGCATGGGCTACCTGCAAGCGCCGGTTGTGGTGGCCGGCGACGACCACTGGTCCGGCTTCCGGCCCGACCGGATAAAGCAGCTCGCTGTTCACGCTGCCGCATGAAGCGGCGGCGCACTCACCACACCCGAACTGTTGCAGGAGGTTTGACCCATGAACGAGACCGCGATGACCGAATGGCTCGCCGCCGCCCAAGACCAGCTCGCCGTACAGATGCGGGAAACGCACCTGTACACCCAGCCCTACCGGGAGCCCACGACCGCCGCGCTGGGCGACTACGTAGCGATGCAAGAATCGATCCAGGACCTGCATCGGTTGGCACACCGCGCCGGCAGCGCGTCGATCGGTGCCACCGGACACGGACTTACCCCCGGATCACCCTATGCCGGTGGGCATCTGCACGACGCCGTCGAGACTCTGATCGCTACCCGCCAGGAGCGGCTCGCCGCCACGGGATCGAGGTCGCAGGGTCCCGAATGGGTCGATGCCTACGCGCAGCGGTATTCCGCGATCACCGAGGACCTGGTCACCGCACACCAGACGATGATCCAGGGCCACACGCCCACCGTCGAGCGGGAACAGCACCGGGTGCTGACGAACACCCACGAGATGGGCTACGCGCAGCACCCCGAACCCGTCCACTTTCAACAGCAGCCCGAGCCGATCCACTACAACCAGCTCCCAGATAACGGGCACCTGCACCGCGACAACGGCGTCCAAGGACCAAGCCACCATCGCGGCATTGAACGCTAAAACTCCCACCAACTCTCTCGGAGACCACGATGACCACAGCCCGCAGCACTTACGCCGACCGCGCCGCCCATTTCCAGGCCATCGCACAGGCCGCCCACACCGCCGGCGACCTCGAGCAGGCCGCTCACCTCGAGGCGATGGCCCAACGCGCCCACCAGGCCCACCAGGGCCGTGCGTGGCTGCACGCAGAGGGACTGCGTTATGGCAACGACGACTGCTGCACCGAATGCCACGAACACATCAGCGACCCACACGGCCCGGACTGCGTCTACGCCGACGCGGCCTACGCCACCACCTGACCCGCCCGATCGCCGCCCGATGACTGACCAGGAGGACCCCATGACGATCACCGCACACGACATGGTCACCGACAGCGAGTCGGCCGACGAGATCCCGGACGCCGAACCCACCCTGACCGTCGATCAGTTCCCCAGCCACCTGGGCGCTGACATCAGCACCGAAGACGCCATCACCACCAGCGTCGAGGCCGCGCTACTGACCGCGTTGATGTGGGCACCGAAAGACCTTGCCCAGCAGGTCCGTCAGATCATGACCGGACCCGACCGGTGGAACCCGTTCTGGAGCCCCGCGCACACCGAGATCTTCAACGCCGTGTGCAGTGTCCTCGACGAAGGTGGACCAGCGACCCCGGTCCTGGTCCAAGCCCGCCTCTACGAGACCGGCCGGCTGCCGCGCGTCGAGCAGCATTTGTTCGCGATCATCTCCCCCGTGCAGGGCCCCATGGTTGGTGGTGTGGAACTGCCGCACCTGGCCGCCAAAGTGATCGACCAGTGGTACCGCCGCGGTTATGCCGGCCTGCTGGCCCGCATGTCCCAGATCCGCGAGACCGTCAGCGTCGAAGAGCTTGCCGGGCACTGGGAAAGCCTCACAGGTCACCAGCAGCGGGCCGAAGAACTTTGGCTGACCAAACGCGACCAGCTCGCCCGCTTGCACCAGGGAGGCACCGCATGAGTACCGACTACGTGAGCGGGGGTCCGGTGTTGCGCGCGGAGGATCTGCACAAGATGGCCTGGCACATGCACTACGAGGAAGGCATGAGCTGGGAACAGATCGCCGACGAGCTCGAAGAACCCCACGCCGCCGTGCAGCGCATGGCCGCCGCCTACGAACGGCTCACCGACACTGCCGCCGCCGAGGTTCAACACACCCTGTTCTGACCCGAGACACCATGAGTTACTACGACGTTCCCGACCACACCCACATCGCTGATGTGTCCCTGCAGCGCAGCGACCGCGGTTACGCAGTGACCGCCGCCTTCGTCACCCTGCCCGACCGCGGCACCGACGAGCCGTACACCGACACCCGCACCTGGCACGTCGAATCATCAAACCTATGGCGCGATCTGGGATCCGCGGGATGGGCAATGGACCACTACGACCGACTCGTCGACGGCCACCGCATCCACGCTCAACCCAGCATCGGCAGCACCCAGACAGTGCCCGAGATGCTCGCCGTCGCCGCCAGCCGTGCACACGCCTGCGCCTCGGACTCCGAACGCCAAGCACACAACGACATCGTCGAGCTCCGCGCGCAGCTGCGCGAGTACACCCACCCCCACACCGCGCACCCCGACCCCACACTGCAACCGGCCGGCCACCACCTACTGGCCGAGCAACAGCACCTCGGCGCCGACCAGCGCCCCGCCCCACAGCACTACGAGCAACACCCCGAACCACCGGTGTTCGCCCAGCACCCCGACATCGCCCACCGGGCGCACACCCAAGCACCCGCAGGCCATTCACCACCAACGCGGCATGCAGCTCTGACCGTGGTGGAGGAACCCGAGCTGGCAGTGCGCTACCCCGACCTGTTCGCCGAGCTGACCATCGAGCAAAAGTGGTCGGTGCACAACACGATCGCCAACAACGAGATGGAGGGGTGGGAACCGACCCGCGACAACGTCGCTGACCTGATCGCCCTGACACGCGGCGACATCACCCTCGAGGAGTTTGTGCGGCGTGGCCGTCACGCCCTGGCCACCACGCGAGCATCGTCGAACCGACCGCAGCGAGGAACGAGCGCTCACCCACAACCGGACGGGAGGTCGACGTGACCGCCGAACCCAGCTACGCCGTCCGCTACCCCGACCTGTTCGCCGGCCTGACCATCGAACAGAAATGGAACGTGCACAACAACATCGCCAGCCACGTCCTCGACGGCTGGGCCCCGAACCGCGACGACATCGCTGACCTCACCGCCCTGGAACGCGGCGACATCGACGGCGACGAATACGTGCGGCGTGGACTGGCGCGTGTGGACGCCCGCTTTCCGGACGCCTGAACGCGCAAGCCCCCGTCACCCATCGAACACAGGACCCTTTTTGCACATGAACTCTCGCCACCGAGCACTCATCGCCGCGACGCTCATCGCCGCCACCCTTCTCGGAGGGTGCGCCTCAGTTGCCAACGAGGACGTCGCGTCCGTGACTGACACGGCCGTCGATGTGATGCGCGGGCAGATCCCCGACACCGCCGGACCCGAGGTGACAGTCACCCGTGTCGTCGACGGCGACACCATCGAAGTCGAGGGCCCCGACGGTGCCACGTCCACGGTCCGGCTCATCGGCGTGGACACTCCCGAAACCGTCAAACCCAACGCCCCCGTCGAATGCTTTGGGCCACAAGCGAGCGAATACACCAGCACCATCCTCACCGGCCGCGCGGTGCGACTCGAACACGACCAGACCGTCGGCGACACCGACCGCTACGACCGCACTCTGGCTTATGTGTGGACCGTCCAAGACCGGCGGTTGTTCAACCTGGCGCTCATCGAAGCCGGCGCCGCCCGCGAATACACCTACGACCGCACCCGCTACCGCTACCGCAATGCCTTCCGCGCCGCTCAGACTGACGCTCAACGCGATCGTCACGGCCTGTGGGGCCACTGCCCGACCGACAGCTAACTCTCGCCACTGTCAGACCCCTACGACACACTCACCAACACAGGCCCCAACTCACAGAAGGTGACCGACATGGCCTTGCTCGTGTTCATCGCAACCGGTGTACTGCTCGTTGCCATCCTGCTGTGGGGCATCGGATCTGGCCTGGCTCGCCTGGTCGGCATCATCATGTTCATCGACGGCATCGGCGGGATGTTCATCCGCGGCGGCGATCTCGCCAACACCCGCTTCCCCATCGAGGCCGGCATCGGTCTGGCCCTGTGGCTCGCCGGCCACTGGCTCTACGCCCTCAAACACCGTCTGTGGCGCTCACACCTTGCACTCGTGGTGTGGCGACTGCCGATCCTCTCGCTCCTGGCACCCATCCCCACCCGATAGCGCGGTCCGGGGCGAGAATCGCTCTCAGATCGGCGGGGGTGGAGACACATTGTCCCAGCCGCCCGTGAGGGTGAGGTAGATCGCGAATGCGACGAACGCGATCAACAGCAGCACGCCGCCCGTAACGAAGAGCAGTTGGAGGCGGTGGTCGCGGCGCTCTTGCGCAGGGGTGAGCCGCGGGGGAAGGACTGGGGTCACACGCCAGTCGGCAGTGTCGGTGTCGGCGAACGTTTCAAGCCATCTGTGCGCAGCACGCTGTGTCGTGAACGTTCCGAACACATTGCCGGTCGGTAGGTGCACGACCGAGACCCAGTACGGCTTGAGACGGGGATTGGTGAAGTCGGTTGCGATGTGGCTGGTGGTCATTGCTTCCTCCAAAAGGGTGTGAAGCGGTGGGCGGAGGGCCGGTGTCGTTGCCACCGGCTCATGGGTGAGAAGCGTTAGCCGCCCAACGCGAAAAGCGGTTCCTGTCCGGGCATCCCGGCACCTAACGCTTCTGAGACCGCTGTGCGGTCCCATCCGTCGACGAGGGCGGCGCGCACGGCGTGGGCGCGGGCACGCCTGGCTTGGCGGTCCAGGCCGCTGGCGCCGCGGCCCCATCCGCTGCCGCCGCCGCGGTGTTTGCGGCCCATGTCGGTGAGGTTGTCGGACTGGGTACCGATCACGACGTGACGGGAGCCCACGCGCACGCACAGTGGGTTGTCGCATTCGTGCATGGCGACCAGGCCGGCTGGCATGACTCCGTGCACGGCGGCGACGGCGAACCGTTGGGCGCGGACCACTTTCGGGCCACCGGTTCGGCCGAGCCAGAACCGTCCGTATCCGTCGTCACCGATCGCGCCGACGAACACCGCACAGTCGTGCGGGCTGGGGCCGGCGATGACGTACCGGTTGAATCGTCGGATCTCGCCGGCGTGACCGGCCGGGTCAACGACCAACCGGTGGCTGGTCACGACCCGGCCTTGACTGCAAGAGCAACCGCGATGGTGGTGTCCATGGGTGTGGTCTACCCCAGGACTACGACGCAAGTTCTGCCGGCGACTGGACCGGCTGGCTCTCGCCATTACCCGCTGCCGCCGGCGCCGGGATATGTGGCTCGCCGTCGGTGCCGCTGTGATCGGTGCTCGGCGCCGCGGCCTGGCTGTCGCTGGTGGCCTTGGATTCGTGCAGCCTGATCAGCCGGCGCACTTCGGTGTCGGGTAAGTCGGCGAGCTCGGCGAGCGCGGCGATCGTTTCACCGCGATCGCGCATCGCTGCGAGCGCGGCACCCATGCGGGTGTGTGCCTCGTCGACTTTAGTTTGGCACTTGGTTTTGGCGGCGGCGATCGCTTTGTCGCGGACTGTTTCTGCAGCCGGCACTGCTTCGGCTGCTTTGAGGACGGTGGCCAGATCGGTTTCGTTGGCTTGGTCGCGCAGTCGCTGCGCTTCGCGTTGCGCGGCGACCTTCTTCCGTGCGAGATCGCGTGCGGACATTCTTTTTCGGTGGTAGCCACCAGGGCCCTCCCTCATCTGAACCTGTGTAAGCCCCGCGATTGCCACGCGGAACTTCTTGCAGCACTCGACGCCAGTTGAATGCAGCCCCAACATTACCCGCTGACGCGGCCGTTGGGGGTTCTGGCAGACCGTTGTCGCCTGGTGGGTCGAATGGCCGGTGCGTCGGCCCCGGGGGGCCTTGCACCGTTTTTTCGCCCTGTCTGTCTCCGCTGTCTGCTGTTTGCCCGATTTTTCAATCTCGGTTCTTCGAACCATCGCCTTTCGCCATGCCCTTCGGTCATGACCTGCTTGTTTTGTCTCACAGCTTTGCTGTGGAGTGATTAGTTTTGACACACCTCTGGCAGATCTTCTGACTGTGGGGGCGGCGCGTCTCTTTCACCACGGCCGTGGCCGGGTTATGGTGCGGTGGTGATGACCCTGCACGTGCTGCATGCCGGTGACGGCTACAGCTATCTGACGGACCAGGTGGCCAGTCAGGATCGTGAGCGCGAGCGGGGTCAGGAGATGGCCGATTACTACACCGCCCATGGCACTCCCCCGGGGTTGTGGTGGGGCGATGGGCTCCTCGCGCTCGAGGACCAGCGCCTGGCCGGTGGTGTCGGCCATGACGCGTTGGCGGTCAATGGCACGGTCCGCGAAGAGCAGATGAAAGCGCTGTTCGGAGAAGCGTTGCACCCCAACGCTGATGCCCTGATCGACACCATGGTCGGCGACGGTATGAAGCCGGCAGCGGCGATCAAGACCGCCCGCTTGGGTCGCAAGTTCCCGCACTACAACAACGACATCGAGTTGGTGAAAGCCACCGAAGCGAGCATCGAATCGTTCGTGGCCACCCACCACCGACGCCCGAAAGTGGCCGAGGTCCGCGACATCGAACGCGACCACGGCCGCCGCCTGTTCACCACCGACAAAGGCCGGGCCCCGCTGACCGAGCGGGAACTGTCGTCGTGGATTGCCTTCGAGAAAGGCAAAGTGCGCCAACCCGTTGCCGGGTTCGACCTGGTGTTCACTCCCCCCAAATCGGTGTCCACGCTGTGGGCGCTCGGTGATGAGCAGACCCGTCGCACCATCGAACGCTGCCACCACGAGGCGGTCAACGACGCCCTCACCCATTTGCAGAAGGAAGCGATCTTCACCCGCTCCGGTGCCAGCGGTGAGCTGCAAGTGGACACCAAAGGGCTGATCGTGGCCCAGTTCGATCACTACGATTCCCGGGCCGGGGATCCGAACTTTCACACCCACGCCGCGGTGTCGCAGAAGGTTCAAGGCACCGACGGGGTGTGGCGGTCCATCGACTCCAAAGCCCTGCACAGGGCTGCCGTTGCGCACTCGCAGCGCTACAACGGTGCGGTGATGGACCTGGTCTGCCGCGAACTCGGTGTGGGCCGCGAGGTCCGCCACATGGGCGAAGGCCGCCAGGCCGTCATCGAGATCGCCGGCGTGCTGCCCGAGCTGCGCGAGGAGTTCTCCGGCCGCCGTACCGCCATCGAGGCCCGCTACGACGAGCTGCTGCGCACCTACCGCGACGAGCACGGATACATGCCACCCAAACGCACCATGTACCGGCTCATGCAGCAAGCCAACCTCGACACCCGCGAAGGAAAACAGGCCGGCAAGTCCCTGGCCGAGCTCCGGGAAGGGTGGCGCGAGCGCGCCCTGACTGTGCTCGGATCCGAACGCAAACTCAACCGGATGATGGACCGAATCTTGCAGCGCGAGAACGCCGTCGACCGCGAGTTCCAGGGGGTCGAGGCCGAAGCGCAGCAGGTGTCGGAGCACCTGTCCGAGCGGCGCTCATCGTGGACGATGCACTCACTGCGCGGCGCGGCCGAAGCGCACCTGGCGACCGTGGCGTTCGACGATCCACACCAGCGCAGGGCCGCGATCGACGCCGTGATCGACCATGCCCGCGCCGGTGTGGTCGCGTTGGCCACCCCCGAGTTCGCCCCCACCCCAGCGGCATTGCAACGCGCCAACGGCGAATCCCAGCTGGTGCGCCACGACGAAACACTGCTGACCACCACCGCGATTCTGGCCGCCGAAGACCGCGTGCACGCCGCGGCGAACACCCCCACCAGCCACGTCCTGACCCGCGCCCACGTCGAACACATCTGCCAGCAGTTGCAGGCCGAGAACGGCCGCGAACTCAACCCAGGCCAACGCGCCCTGGTCGACCACTTCACCGGCTCCGGTGCCCTCCTCGCCGTCGGTGTCGGCCCGGCCGGTGCCGGCAAAACCACCGCCATGTCCGCCGCGACCCGCGCGTGGGAAGCCTCCGGGCACAACGTCATCGCCCTCGCACCGTCCGCCGTTGCTGCCGACAACCTCGCCGAAGAAATCGGGGTCGAGGCCAAGACAGTTGCAGCCGTGACCTACCAATGGCGCGGTCTGCTGCCCATGCTTGGGGACGCTGGAACGATCGCCGAGGACCTGCCGATTGGGCAGGGCACCGTACTTCTCGTCGACGAAGCATCAATGATGTGCACCGCCGACTGGGACGCCCTGGTGGCCATTGCCCACGAACGCGGCGCAATCATCCGCGCCCTGGGCGACCCGGCCCAACTCGACTCCGTCGAGTCCGGTGGCCTGCTGCGTTCGCTCGCCGAATACACCTACGCCCCCGAACTCGACGAAGTCGTGCGGTTCGGCGACGACCACGTGCAAGCCCGCAACTCCATGGCATTACGCAAGGGCGATCCAGCTGCGATCGACCTGTACGCCCGACGCGGGTGGGTCCACGACGGCACCCTGGCCGAACTGAAAACACAGCTGGTGGCCGACCACATTGCCGACCTGGAAGCTGGCCGCAACAGCATCGTCCTCGCGTCGACGACCACCGATGTGCGCGAACTCAACTCGGCAATCCAGTCGATTCGCCGGGCCGACGGTGTAGCGCGCACCGGCCGCCTTGCGGGTTTGTCGGATCAAAATATGGCCGGCGTCGGGGATCTGATCGTCACCCGCTCGAACAACCGCAAACCATGGGGCCGCACCAAAGGTGGCACCCGTCCGGGCTCCTACGTCCGCAACGGCGACGTGTGGACAGTGGTCAAAGTGCACCGCGACAAGACCCTCACGGTGCGTCACCGCGACCACAAAGGCACCGTGCGCCTGCCCGGGACGTATGTCCGGGAGCACACCGAATTGGGCTATGCGATGACGATTCATCGCGCTCAGGGGTTGACCGTCGACGTCACCCGCATGCTGCACTCGGTCACCGCCGACCGCGCCGGTCTCTACGTCGGATTGACCCGTGGCCGCTCGCAAAACCATGCCTACGTGCCGCTGGATCAAGAGCTGCCCATCGACGTGGAAAAGGTCCACGTCGACGGCGTGCAACGCGCCCCCACCGCCGTGGAGCTGCTACGGGTATCGGTCGCCCGAGACAACGGGCACCGCACCGCCACCGAGGAACTCCGCGCCGCTCTGGCCGCCGCACACGACCCCGAACGCCTCTCGGTGCACTACCACGCAGGCCAACGAATCCTGCGCGACGAGTACCTCAACCGGGTCCTCGAACAAGCGCTCCCCGAAACGATTCACGTCACCATGCGTGAGGCGAACCCCGACAGCTACCACCGTCTGCGTGAACTGTTGGTGGCCGAACACGACGCCGGCGGACACCCCGTCCACCTGCTCGCCGCAGCCCTCGGCGACCACACCTCGCTCGCTGACGCGCACGACCCGGCCGCGCTCATCGCTCACCGGATCGCCAAACAGCAGACCCGCACACCACGTCCGGTCAACGATGACCCGAACCGGTTGGCGCCCCTGCCGCCGCGCCATCCCGGCATCGACGCTGAGCTGGCTGACTGGTGCCAGATTGCCGCCCACACCCACCAAGAGGCGCTCGACCGGCAGACCGATCCGCTTGCCGGCGCGCTCACCGATTACCGCCACCACCTCGAACGCATGGCTGCCGTGCGCCTGGACAGCGCACTGTCGGTGCTGCCCGACGAGGACCGGGAACACGTCCGCAACGACCCAGCCACCCAACGACTCTCAGAGGTATTGGCGCAGGCTGAGCGGGCCGGATACCCCGTCGACAAGGTCACCGCCATCGCCGGCCGCGACCTCATCGCCGCCGACCACGAACTGTCCGCCGGCGCCATCGCCGACCACATCGAACGCACCCTGCCGGTAGCCCAAGCAGTCGACCGACAACGCTGGCTCGAAGCGAACCCGACCGCCGTTCGCCAGCTACGAAGTGTCGATCTTGCCGACGAGGCGATGGCGGCATTGTCGATGAAGTGCGCGCCAGGGAACGGTTGGCGGGTGAGCAAAATGTGCACCTGATCTCTCGGTGGATTGCTCGTGCCCGCGATGACCGCAGCAGTACTGATCCCGAGTCTGACCGCGCTGCGCTGCAACAGGCATGGAGGGCACTGCACCCGGACCCGGCGGCCGGCCCTGCTGATCCTGTTGTGCCGCCGTGGCTCCCGGCGCCTCCCCTAGGCGACACGGAGTCAGCGGCGCGCTACCAGCACCTCGCCGACACCACCCGTGCGGTGGGACGCGAACTCGCTCACGAGCGCCCGTTGTGGACCGAAGCACTCGGTGACTACCCCGCCGAACCAGCCGCGCAACAACGTTGGGAACAGCTCGCGGGGCAGGCTGCCGCCTGGCGCATTGATCACGACATCGACGGCGACGAGTCGCCGCTCGGTCCTCCGCCGCCACGAGGTGCCGAGCGTGCACACTACGACGCATTGGCCCGCGACTTGGACGAGCATCGGCGGGATCTCGATCGCCAACGAGAACGTGAAGAGCGTGCCGCGGCCGCCGAACGTGCCGCTGTCGAGCATCTGCACCGGAGCCGCGATGTAGGCGGCGGTCCGACTCACGAGCGCGGCCGAGACCGCCACATGTAGCGGCGTCGCCGTCTGCTTGGCTGGCTGATCTCGTGGCGAAAGCCGTAACCGCGCTGCGAGTATCAAACGTTGTCCATAGCCGGTGTTATCCCGGCTCTGACGACGGCGCGACTCAGCTCAGTTGCCGATTTTGAAGCTGTCGCCTGAGGCGTGGTCGGTGCACTGGTAGTAACTGTCGGCGTGAGTGCGACCCCTCAACGTACGGCCAGCTGCAGCTCCACCGGTCGATGGTGAGGAACATTCCCTGCCCAGTTCGTTGGTTGTCTGCCGCCAGGTATCGGGTGGCAACATCGAGTGCTTCTTCGCACTGAATGTGGCCGCTGAGAACGATGACGGGCAGCGATTTCGTGGCGCTGGGCACCAGATCGCACATGGTGTTCGGACCAACGCCCGGCCCAGGCGCGAAGGTCACGTCATTCTCACTCTCGGCTGCACTGGTTGTTCCCGGCACCGGCACAGCTGAACTAGCTGTCGGTGAGGGTGCCACAGGAGTTGTCGCGTTGGTGTGCTCAGTGAGGGCGATCGAGACGGCGGTACTCGGTGCGGCTGTGGACGTGTCAGTGTCGGGCTGTTGGTCTGCGCACCCAGCAGCCAGGAGGGCAGCAGTGATCGTTGTGGCTGCGGCTGCGAGTGCCGTTGTGTGTCGCATCGAGTTTCTCCTTCTTTCGGTGTTGTGCACAGGGATAGGCCGACGGGAGCCGACGCTACAAAGTCTGTGGTGTGTTCCTGGCCGGGAATAACAGCACCATGACTACGCAGCAGAACGGCTCCCGCCGGTGTTCGGCACCGTCGCGCTCGGGGCGGTCGGTGCCGAGTTTGGGGCGGACTCAATCAGTGAGTCTGTGGAAAAGCTGTTGTCTCCGATCGAATTGCCAAATCGCGCCGTCGTAGGCGACGCCATTGTCGACGGTGTGGGCTGCGTCTTCGTCGATAAGTTGAGTCATCACCGCTTCCGCGAGAACGCGGGCGTCGGACTCGACCGGCCGTGTCACCAGATCAGACTGCACGACCGCACGTGCTGTGTCGCTGTGCATTGTCGCGGTCGGTCGGTCCGGTGGTCTGTGTGCGCACTTTGTCGGGCTACATACGGTGGTGTCGGCGTGGTCGGCCAGCCGTGCCAGGCACGACCACAGCTCAAGCCGGTGCCAGACGATCATCGTGTCGTGGCATCGCACCACGTCGCCGTCCCTGGTCGTGAGGGCCTGATACGCGGCGGTGTAGGACGCCATGAGTGCGGTCAGTTCTTCTACTGCGACAGGGTGGTTGGGCCAGCACGGCGGGATTTGGTGGGCGCTCAGTTCGTACCGGTCGCGGAGCCAGTCGACCCAGTCGATCAGCTCAATCCACAGTTCGGTCGCCTGCCCGGCATCGAGATGTCGCCACGTCAGCGGACCCCACATCACGCCCATCGACGCTCCTCCCCGCTGAATCGGGTTGACGACACGGGGGAACAATCTTGGCGAAATCAGCTATCGACGCCTCCACTTCCCGGCGCCACTGTTTGACTTCCCACACCGTCGGCAGGTGCACCACAAACGGTGCCGCGCCCCGGATGATCAACAGAGCGTTGTCGACAGGCATCTGCCGAATATCGCTGCCTTCCATCACGTTGCGGGTGCGTAATCGTGGCTGGTGAGTGGGGTCGGTGATTGGTTCGTACTCATCAATGGTTCCGCACAACCTCGATAGTTCCGCGAGCTCCTGGTCGCCAGAAAGCCCAGGAAGCACCAGACGGGCGGGTGGGGAATCGGTGAACAGTGCACCCGCGTCGCGGCCCCATCGCTCGACGTTCTGAACTTTGTTGTGCGCGAACGCCCATATACCGATTCCCCGGCCGCCGGAGTCGTTCATCAGGTTGGGAAGGTTCGGGATGGGGGCGACGGTGTTGACCTCATCGAGGACCAGGCGGGCCGGCGGATCGAGTCGACCACCCACCTCCAAGGCGCCGCGGTCGAGGATGTGGTGAACCTCGGCGGCGAACACCGCCACGATCGGTGCGGCTGAGTTCTTCTCACCCTTGGACACCGAGTAGATGGTGTTGGGTCCACCCAGGACCAGTTCCTCGAGGTCGACCGATTCGGACAGCGGTGTGTTCACCGATGCCATCAATTCGGGGTCGGCCAGCGGGGCCAACAACCGCGAGCAGGCTTTGTACATTTCGTCGGTCGACTTCTCTGAATCGGCGAACGCGATCTGCCGTAGAGCCGCCGCCCATACTGGATTGTGTTTTTCGAGGATCTCGATGGGTTCTTTGGCGCGCCGGTTGGCCACCCACGCCTTGACCTCCACGAGGCTGGCCCCGGCCGTGGCTGCTGCCAGCAAATACGATTGCAGCAGTGCCGCGGCCATGTCTTCCCAATAGGCGGCATCAGAGGTGCCCTCCCCCATCGGGATTGCTTGGACCAACGCCTGAGCCCGGCGCATGGCCACCTTTTCCTGCTCGCACCCCGACAGCAGCGACCACTTCAATCGGTTCGGGTAGCCGAGCAAGTTTTCCGGATCGAAGATCTCGACCCGGCCGAGTGCGGACCGGTACCGCCAGGTGGCCTCGATCAGGTCGCGTTTGGTGCTGGTGGCAAACAGGAAACCTGGTGCGTCCCAGCAGCGGTGGACCGCCAGGCGCCAGGTTTTACCCGAACCGGTGGGCCCTTCGACCAGGAAACCGTCGCGGTGCTGAGCGTAGATCGGTGAACCCGTTAGCACGTTCTTGCCCACGAGTACCGCCGCTGCCATCGCGTCGATACTGCGCACACTGCGGTCAGACAGCGACCGAAAGTCTTTGCGGGCCCGTTCCACTGCGCCTTTCTCATTCATCTGCAACCGCAGCAGTTCCCGATCATTACCGAGCCCGGACTGTGCGCCCTTTTTGCGCTGGGCCCGGTTCTGAGCGATAGATTCAGCGACCCCGGCGAGGCCGCCGGCGATGACGAAGCCGACGGCCATGCAGACCCAGGTCAGCACCGGGCCGCCAGGCGCCGGCGTCGACGGCCACTGGGCGGCCGGGTCCCCGGGTGAGGTGACGACGGCTTTGTATCCGCCGACGCCGAAGGGTCCTGCCGGCCAGGCGAAACCATGACCGGCCAGCAGCCCCGACATGGCTGCGCCGAAGGGAACGGTGGCTGTGGCCACGAACAGCACCAGGCACAGCGGGAACACCCACCAGGGGATCAGTGGTGTGCGGGGCGGCGCGGGTGTGGGTCGTCCTCCGATGGCGCTCATAGCCGGGTCCCTATCTGCGCTGTGGACAGCTGGCCGGCGGTCGCAGGTACCGGGCGGGCAGTGGGCAGGTTCGCGGCTACCTCGCGCAGGTGGGCGGCCACAGTGCGGTCTGAATCGGTGTCGGCGGCCGCGAGGATCGTCGTGGTGAAGTGGTCGGGCTCGCTACCGGCCAGGACGGCGGTCAGCGTCGCTGCGGCCGCGATCCTGCTCTGGGCTTCGGTCGCGTCGATGCCGGGGGCATCGGCCCGCCCGAACAGCTGGGAGATTTCCGCACGCAGCGCGATCCGGCGCGGGTCGACGGTGTCGGTCATGACGCGGCCGCTTCGGTGTCGTCGTCGACGAACAGGGTGTCGAGGCGCACGTCATGCCAGCTTTGGTAGCCGGGCACGCGGCATTGGGGCACGGCCGGGTTCTGCTCGGCGACGTCGACGGTGACTGCGACCTGATGGCGCGCGGCGGATGCGGCGACCGAATCAGCATCGATGTCGGGGTGGCAGGTGTGTAGCAGTAGCCGCACGGCCTCTAAACCTTGCTGTTCGCGGGCTTTGCCGGCCAGGTACACCGCTTTCTCCGCGGCCGACAGCTCGGCAGATAGATCATCGCCGGCGTCGTAAATGCTGTCGTTGGAATGGAACTCGCCGTACCAGGCTTCGGTGCCGTCGCCGTTGCAGACCGCAAAGGTACTCACTTCGGCGTCGCCGGCCGACCACAATTCGATCAGCGGTGCGTCCTGGGCGGACTCGACCACCTGGGCGGCGCGTTCGGCTACCACCCGGTCGCGGATCTCGTTGTAGTCGACGCCAAGTTGTTTGCGCATCTCGGTCTTGACCTTGGGCCACAGGGCGCGGGTATCGAGCTTGTGGGTTTTGGCCCACCCATAGAGGGCGGTGTGGGTGTCGAGGGTGCGCAGCTCGTCGGCGTGCTCGCGTACGGCCGTCTCGGCTTTGGTCCAGTCTGCTTTGGTGCTGCTCATCGGTCGGTCTCCTTGTCGGGATGGGGATGTGGTGCTTGTCTGGCGGATCAGTCGTGGTCGGCGGCGTCGGTCAAGGGCGTTGTGCGTTCGGCGTGGGCCAGCCCGAATCGGGGGGCGTGGGCGACGATGTGGTCGCAGGCGGCATCGAGGGCCCGTCGCGCTTGCCATGCAGGTTCAGAGGTGGTCACTTCGATCGCCACAAAGACTTCTCCGGCGCGCCGGGTGGGGATGATCTCGACGGCCGGCACCGCCCGCAGGTAGTCACCGATCAGTTCGGTGCACTCACGTGTGATCGACCCGATGTCGGCGGCGGTCGCCGGGACGACGAAACCATGAACGATCGCGGTGTAGCGACGCTCAGGCTCCATCGACGAGCGGACGGCAAACCGATTGATGCCGTCGACCATCATCGTCGGCGCAGCTGCACGCCGGTACATGGTGCTCATCGGGCCGAGCGCCCAGTGATCCCAGTGGCGACGGCCAGGCTGACCAGCGCCCCGAACGCGGCTGTGCCGGGAACATCACGCAGGTGTGCAGTGAGTGCCAGGTACACATACCCGGCCATGAACACCCCGGCTGCTGACACTGAGGCGGCCGCGACGTGTGATGCCCACCGATCGGCCTCGGGTGTCAGTTCGTCGGGCAGCGCCAGGGCGTTGGCCGCCAGGACGATCGCTGCGGTGAGGACCGCAACGCCAATGAGGATCTCTGGCTGGGTGAACGCGGCCATCATCTCGTTCACCGTGTGGTGCCCGGCTCGCAGCAGGTGCCCGAAGTTGCCGCCGACATCGCGGACGGTCGGTGCCGTGAGCAGTTGGAGTTCGGCCACGGCCGCTCCCGCACTAACAGCCGCTGCGAAGAAGATGCCGGCCGACCGCAACGCTGAATCGCATCGGATCGTTCTCTCAGCTGGTGTAGTCATTGTCGGATCGTCCTTTCGTTTGCGGTGCAAGAGCTTTAGGGTGTGGCGCCTTCAAGAACGTCGTTCGTATTGGTGAGGGCGATTTCGTCGGACGAGCGCATGTGCTGCATCAGGATCGGGTCGCGGTTTTTCATCACGACTAGGCACTGGCCACGGCCGAGTTGCATGAGGACGTCGCGGGTTTCCGGCGGCAGGTGGTACATGTCGCACACTGCTTCGGCATCGTCGGCGCGGCCCTGTTTGTAGAGCTTGACGATGTCGGCTTCCTGCATCAGGGCCCGCGACGGGGAATCGGCGGGGTGATCGGACAGGTGGTGAAAGGCACTGGACGTCGATAGGCCCAGGCCGCGAGAGAGTTTCATGTTGGCGCGGGCGGTGTCGCCGGTGGACCCGTCGCCCAGGGACCAGCCTTCCTCGAACACCTCGACGGTTTGGGTGCGGTTCTGTGACCGGGCAGCGAGCCGGTTCGACAGCCACGTTTGCGCGGTCGTCATCACGACCTGCACGGCTTTGCCCTGCTCAGGCAGACCGGAAATGTCGAAGTGCACGAACGGGTGCTCCAGGGCGTCGTGGACTGCTTGGCTGGTCGGGCGGTCGACCAGGCCGCGGAGCTCGCCGTCGATGAGCTCGAGCAGGGTCAACCCGGCGTCCACGCCCCATTCCAGCGAGCGGGAGGCCCACCGTTTCCCGAAGTAGCCGCCGTCGCCGAGGTTCTCCAGTATTGAGGGTGGCAGTTCGGCACCGTTGCTCACTGCCTCATACGCTGCGACGGACATGCCGGGGTCGGGGTCGAGGAGTTGGCCGGCGACCTCGACGAGCAGTGGTTCGCGGCCGGCGGCTTTGGCGCGTTCGTTCACGATCGCCAGGGCGCGGCGTACCGCGGCCCGCATTTTTGGGGTGATGGGTTGTTCCATCGTGTCTTTGAGGACCGCGAGCAGCAGGGCTTGCTGGCCGGCCGGGACGACGCCGGCCAGGCCGCCTTTGTGGCGGCCGTCGGTGGAGATGGCCGGGTCGAGCAGGTTCAGGCTCACCCCGGCCCCGTCGGGAAGGAACTCGATCGAGGGCACCTGCAAGGCGTCGGCGATCGCCCCGTACTCACCCCGGCCGCCCTGGCGTTTTTTGTCGAACACGACCACTTGCCGGTTGAGGATAAGTTGCCGGAACACACTGGTTTTCATATCCGAGGACTTGCCGGTCCCGACGTCGCCGATGTTGGTGGTGTTGACCCCGTCGATGACGCCTTCTTTGTACAACTCGAACGGGTCCAGGCGCACGATCGACTGGCCCATCAGATTCTGGCCGGTGATTAGGCCGGAATGGGCGATGGTGCGGCGGGTGGTGAATAGGTTGAGTGCTTCGGCCTGGCGGGTGGTGGTCCAGCCGCCGGCGGGGCGGCGTTCGTACCAGCCCGCCCGATCGAGCCAGCGCTGACGCTTCGGCGGCTCGCGCCGCTCCATCATCGGTGCGTAGGCACCCCACTCGTCGAGGTCGCCGCCCGCACTACCGTGGCGGGCTTGTTCTCTGAGCAGCTGCACATCGGCCAGGTCGGCGTCGTAGTGCTCCATACCGTCGTCATCGAGGTACACCGGCTCGTCGGCCTTGCCCATCACCCAGCGCGCCCAGCCGCGAATAGCTTGGCTACGGGAGCGTGCGCCGTCCTCGTCGGAATAGTAGGGCTCGTCGGGGTGGGCGTGGGTGCCGGTTCGTGTGCTCATCAGTGCGACCTTGGGGGCTAGTTGCGGGTGAACTTGGTACGGGCCAGACCGCGCCCGAGGGGCAGGGTCCAGAACAGGGCGATGTCGTGATCGTCGGTGCACCAGCGGATTTCCGGGATTGCAGAATCGCCGGCGGCGGCGGTCACCCGGTCACACGCTCGGTCGAGGTCATCAGCGTCGCGGCCGGTGACCGCGACCGCCATAGACCAGATGACGCCGTGGTAGCCGGTGCCTGCTTTGAGGTCTTCGCGTCGCCGCGCCGAGGACGAGGACAGCACTTCTTCCGAGCCGTCACTGATCTGTCCTTTTTGTTGCAGCTCAATGGCTTTGGCGGCGTCGTTGGTGGCATGTCGTTTGGTGGCCGCGCGGGCGATACGTGCGGGCACCAGGTCCATGCGGACGGCGATGGTGCGCATGGTCGGTGACGGCGGCAGGCCGTCGCCGGGATCGCCGGGATCGGGCTCGACGCGCGAGAGTAACGGGGTCAGCCATGCCGGCCCCAGCTGTACCGGCGGGATCTTGCTCGGCGGTATCACTCCGACGCGGGTGTGCCAGTACTCGTCGCGGCGGTCGGGGTCGGTGGAGGCACGTACCAGCACCGAGTCGTGGCCACCGAAAAAGGTGGGAATCCAGTTCCGCCAGCCCGCGCCCTGGTGGCGGTCCAGGGCGAAAGAGGGGTTGATCATCGCCCGCATCACCGCACATGCGCGTTGTTCGCCCAGGACGTCGACCCGGCCGAACCCGGCCGATTGCAATGCCCGTTGGATCCTGGCGGCTTCGTCGCGGATCACCTGCGCCACACCGCCTTCGGCGGTGGCGTTCTTGCTGCGGGCAATCCGGGAGGCCTCGGCCATCAGTCGCCCGTTTTCCGGGATCGCGATCGACAGATACGAATACGGCTCTTCCGACAGGGGGCGGGCGTCGTCGATGAGATGCCCGTAAGACACGATCGCCGGTTCCAGCTGCGCGGCCCGATCGGGCGGCAACTTTGCGACTTCACGCTCAAGCCACTGTTCGTGCGGATCCAGGTCGGCCGGGACCACTCGCAGCACTAGCTGCAAACTGCGGGTGAACACGGTGTCGCGGGCTGCGGCGTTGAGGACCGATTCGCTGTAGGCGGCTTGGTTTTGGGCCCACCGCTCATTCGAGCGCAGTCCTTCGGCCTGACCCTGCACCGACATGATGATCTGGAAGTACGACCGTTCCCCTGGGTTGTGGTGCCACAGAATGAACAGATCATCCAGGCCGGTCCCGGCCAGGTCGATCGGCTCGCACGCCCCCAACGCCGGCGGAAACGTCCACCCAGGATCAACCGCGGGGTCGCCGTAGTCGGGATCGGGCGCGATACCCAGAGCTGGGTCGCCGGGGGTGAGCCAGATGTGGCGGCCATCGCGCCGCCGCCACCACGTCGAGCAGCGGTGCGCGGCGATCCCGGCTAGGGATTCGTCGTTGAACAGGTTCAGCGTGGACCCGAGCGCCGCGATCACCACGGCCGCTGCCACTCCCAGCCCGAACAGCCCACCGATCATGACCATGGCCACGACTCCTGCCAGTACCCCGGCTCCACCGATCACCAGTTGCGCCACCGGCACTCCCCGCGAGGCCACCTCGCCGCCCAGGACAGAGGTCCGCACCTCTTCATGCATCGGCGCGCTCACTTGGCTGCGCCCCGGTGGCCGTTACCGGTCGGCTCTAACCTGCGGTTCATATTTGGAGTGGGGTCACTTGGTGTGGTCATTGGTCATCTCCTCCTCAGGTCAGGTGTTGTCGGGGGTGGGGGCGGAGTCGGCGGCGACACCGTGGGTACGGCTGGCGGCGTTGATCGCGGCGGCGCGGGTGCCGGCGGACGCGGCGTGGCCGGTCATCGACACGCCTTTGCCCAACCCTGATCCGGCCGCCGCCAGGAGCCGACCTGCAGCTCCGCCCTCGGGGCCCGCGAGGGCCCCGGCTTGCCGAGCGCTTTGGAGCCCTTGGAGATCCCCGACCCCATCTCGCCGCCTCCACCGCTCTTGCCGCTGTGGTGTCCACCGCTCTTGCCGGCGTGAGCGCCGGCCGCCGACGTGTTGGCGGCGTTGGTGGCTTTGTTGGCCGTCTGTGCGCCCTGGCCACCGACCGGCCCGCCGCTGCCGCTGTGGCCGCCGGCGGTGCGGGACGCTCCGATCGCTCCGCCCATGCCGGCACCGATGATTTGGCCTGATCCCCCACCGGAATCGCCCATCCGATCGGCGTCTTCGGTGTCGGGCAGAATCGGGGCCCATTTCATCATCGAGAACGGTGCGATCCCGATCACGATGAACGCCAGCGCCATCAAGGTCAGCATGCCGAGCGATTGCAGTTCCCCGGTGCCGGCCGTGGCGTTTTTCGCGGCGTCGTTGAGCAGGTCGCTGATCAGGGCGAGCATGAAAAACAGCAGCGGCACACTGAGCATCAGCGACAACAGAGTCATTGGGATCCTCAGCGCCTTTTTACGCATGGGTGGGTAGACGAAGAACGCGAACCCGATGGCCATCGCGCACGAGGCCAACGGGATTCCCACCTGATGCATCAACAGACCCACGTACAGGGCGAATCCCCCGATCGCGAGAAGCCCGAAACCGATCAGGCCCATCAAGGTTCCGCCGACCAGGGTGTCTTTGTTCACCGCTCCCAACGTGGCCGAGATGTTATTGACCAGCTCGTCGACCGAGGTTCCCATGCCGCCGACGATCGCGTCGGCCAGTGCTGCGCAGAACGCTTCGATCATGTAGGCCGCGCCGGGGGCGAACATCATCAGCGCCACCGCCAGCGGGGCATAACTCAGCGTGGCCATCAGTTCCTGGCCGCCGCCGCGGCGGGCAGCGCGGACAGTGGCCGCCAGGAACAGCACCGCGAGCACCGCGATACCCAACCCGACCGCTTTGGCGTACCAGGCAAGGAACCACTGGGCTTTGAAGTCGAAGTTTCCGACCTCAGCCAGGCCCGGTAACACGTTCTGCAGCAGGCTGATCGAGCCTTCCTTCATGGTGTTGGCCCAGTCGTCGATCACACTGCTGGGGTCGTCGATGAACTTGGCAATGGCTACCGCTCCGGTCCAGAGCATCGAGAACGCATCGACCGCTGCGGCACCGAGCTTGTAGGCCCCCGTCTCCTTGATCGCCTCATCAACCCGGTCACTCAACTCGGTATTCCGGTCGATCCACGCCGCCGTCTCGTCGAACATTTTGCCGACGTTTGTGTTCCAGTCCAGGCAGTTGTAGCGATCATTGCCGATGCTGGCTTGGTCGCAGTTGACGAAGAACGCGTGTTCGCAGTACGCCCACCCTCGTTTTTCCCCGGTGTTGCAGGGATCTTCGATCCGGTTGCGCTGCGGGTCACCGGCCTCGGCGTTGGTCCGCCGCGGGCCGTCCTCGGCGGCGGTCATGATGTCCATCGATGCCGCGTCGGGTTGCTTGGCCCACTTGAACCCCCACGTCGTGATCGCCTCACTTGTCCAGCGTTTGAGGTCGGCGGCACATACCGGTGTGGCCGAGGGGTAGAACTCAGAACGGTCGTTGGGAAAGGTTTCCTGATACCAGTCACTCGGGGGTGCCCATCCGGCGTCGGCCGCTTCTTTGGCTTTCGCTTCATCGCGTAACGCCTCAGCAGGCAGCGACTCCCCGCTGGGCAGCTCGACGTTCGACACCACCAGGCCCATCGCCTTGGCCTGGATCAGTTTGACCTTCTGATCAGCGGGTAAACCCCAGTACCGCAACGCTTCCTCGTTCGGGAACATCGCAGCCAAGTAGCCGGCGAAATCGCCGCCCTTGTCCGCGCAGACCCCTTTGAACCAGGGGCCGTTCTTGAACTCGTCGGTGCCGGCGACGAACTGATTTAACTCCGTGGGCATTCCTTTGGGGAGCTGCTTGCCGCCCGTTGTCGGCGCGACAGGCGCGGCGTCGGGTGCGGCGGCGGCCTGCCCGGCCCCCACGGTGACCAGCACCAGTGCTGCGGTCACCAGCAGCAGCGCCCGCACCCACACCGCGTGACCACCAGTACGGGCGGCCCCCGGCGAGAGCGTGTGCGGATTCGATGAAAGATGCTGGTCCTCATGGGTTTCTCCTGTAACCGGGCGACTTAGTCGACGTAGAAGCTGTAGTAGCCGTTGGTCGCCTTCTGCGCGAGCGGTGAATCGGCGGCCGGGAACGTCGTGTCAGCCGGGTTGGGCCCTGGAGCAAACTTCCAGTCGACCGCTTTCCAATCGGAACCGCTCCACGACATCGTGACCGTCGAGGTCGACCAGATCGTCTGCACGCCAACCTTGCCCGCGTCACCGACCTTCGACTGGCCGGTATCGACCTGCCACACACTCACCACGGCCTTGTCGGGCGAAAACTCAGGCACCGTCGTCAGAACCGGGATCGTTGCGTAGACGTTTTCACTCTCACCCCGCCCGCTGATCTGATCCATCACCTCGAGGAGGGCCGGGGTCGCGCTCGTGCCGACCGACTGCTCACGCAGCTTCTCCCCGGAGATGCGCCCCTGATTGGCTTGAGTCATCGCTTGCACGAAGTTCACGCCGGCGGTGGTGACGCCGACCTTGTCCCGGGTGTACCCGGACGGGATGCCGTCGGTAATCGATTGCGGGCCATGCGCTGAGCCGATCCCCTGCGTCGAGTTCTTCTCGGCTTTACCGGAATCACCGCCGTCATCACCGCCGCACGCCGCAGCGAGAACAAGGATCAGGACCACGATGACCAGCAATGCCCCGCCGCCGATCCACCACGGCGTACGGGACCGTGTGGGGGCACCGCCCCCTGCGGCCGAAGGCGTGCCGACTCGGCTGTAGTCGCGGGCCATCACCGCACACCCCCGATTGGGCTGCGCGAGTCGCTCGGTAGGTTCTTGCCAATCATGCTGTGCTCCTTGTTTGTTAGGACGTTGGGCGGTGCTAGAGGATGACGGTGAGCAGGATGATTAGCAGCGTGATCACCAGGGCTGGCGCGACAAAGAACACGATGAATCGGGTTCGGCGGAGCTTGTGGCGGTCGCGGCCGGCTCGTGGGGGGATGGGGGCAGCGCCGGGGTTGATGGGCCGGCGAGCGCGGGGGCTGGGAGAAGATGTCATGTCAATGTCCTTTTCTGTGAGCGGGATTGGCGCTTTGGGTTTAGCCGGAGACGGCGAACAGGACGCCGCCGATGACGATGGAGGACCCGGCGCACGCGCCGAACCCAATCACGGCGTCCATGAAGGAGGCTTTGGCCTCGACCTGTTGTCCGGCCATACCGCGCCGGTTGGCCATGGCCATCTTCACCGAGGCGGCGATGACCCAGATGGTGCAGACGGCCAGGCACGCGGCCCAGAACGCTGCCATGAGCCGCCGCCAGGTGTCCCCGACACCGGTACCCCACAGAGAGAAGTCGGGGGTAATGCCGTCGAGTGGGTTCCACGTCGCGGCCAGAACGACGGCGTCGCCCGGGGCCTCAGCGCCGGCGATACCAGCGCTGGTCAGCCAGGCCAGGGCTGCGACACCGACGATGGTTGCGGCACGAATACTGTTACGTCGCAACCGGCTCGTGGTGTTGTTGCTGGTGGTCATGAGTTACCTCCTTGTGGTGGATACGAAGTGATCGGTTGGTGGGGGTTGTGGTGGCTAGTGCCGGGTGGTGGTGGTGGCCCAAGCGGGCCGTATGGCTGGCTGCCGGGGGTCCACTGCGGGGCGGCGGCCATCTGCTGCACATGGCCCATCGGCGCGGCCGAGGGCAGTGGGCCGGTGTAGCTGGCCGGGCGGGTGATCGAGTGCGGTACCGCCCCGGCGGTGTACTCGATAGGTGCCGTCGCCCGCACCTGGGACAGTTGATCGGCGATTTCAGCTGCTACCCGGGTGTACGCGATGTGGGTGGGCGCGGAGAGCTGGGCTTCCGCGATCCGGGTACCTGAACCTTCGAACAGCGGCTCATACGGAACGTCGATGATTCGAGTGATCCCCATGTCATTGAGGTCGGTGATGATGGCGTCCCGGTCGGCCGGGTCAGCGCTGCCGGGGGTGGCGGCGAGCGCCACGACCGCGCCGGTGACCAGGTCCGGTCGACCGTGCCGACTGCGTAGGCCGTCGAGCATTTCCAGGACCGCCCGTGCGGCGTCGCGGCGGTAGGTCATCGGGATCACGAGCTGGTGGGCATTGTGGGCGGTCCACTGCCAGTTTTCCGAGAGGTCTTCGCCGGCGGTGTCGACGAACACGCCGTGGCGGTGCCGACGCAGCACGGCGGCCACCGCATCGCATTCGGCGGTGCCGATGGCTTTGTCACGCTTGGACGAACTGTCCGAGGCCAGGACGTCGACCATGGTGATCGGCTGGCGGCGCAGGTACGCCCCCAGCGCCCCGGCCTGCGCGTTCGGCCCGGCGAGCTCACTGGCGTGCTCGAGGAGATCCCACACGTGCAGCTGCTCGCCGGGTGTGGTGGCTTCGGCCCGGTCAGCCAGGGTGCCTTTGGATTCGGTGTTGTCCCATGCCACCACGCCGGCGCCACGGAACAGTCCGAAGATGTAGGACACCATCAAGGTTGTCGGTGTTTTCCCCTGCCCGCCTTTGGGGTTGGCGATCATCACCACGAACCACGGCGGCAACACAGCCCGGGAAATCAACTCGACGTCGTAGCGGTAGTCGATTTCGGCGGGTTCGGGGCGCAGCTTCATTCCGAGGGTCGCATTGATCCGCCCTCGCCGGCCCCACTCGGCCGGGTCGGTCTCGATACCCGGGTTCGCGGCGAGCAGCTCGGCGCGCAGCACCTGCTGTCGGTAGTCCTCGTCGACGACAGCCGGTGCGGTCGCGCGGACCGGTGGACCGAGCAAGACGGTGGGGGCGTCGCCTGGTCCGACCGGCGCGGGCCGCACCACTTCGATTTTCGCCGCTTCGGTCGGGTCGGCGCCCGGATCGTCCGCGACGGCCTCAGTCGTCACAGACGCCGTGTCAGTGGCGTCGTCGGTGGTGTCGTCGTCGGGTTCTGGTTCGGGTGGGCGGCGGCGCAGTGTTTGTGCGCGCAGGTTCACTGGTGTTTCGGCGTCGTACGGGCTGCCGACGCTCGATTGCGGGTAGGCGTTGCTTGAAAAGCTCATACGGTCCTCCTTCGAGGTTGCGTCCGGGGCAGGGACAGGTCGGTGGTGGTCATCGTTGGGCGAGTTGACTCACCTCCCAGATCGGTCCGTTGCGCACGCAGATCACCCAGGCCGAGGTGGTCACCGGTGCGCCGACTTGCTCGCCGTCGGGGGTGCGCGCGATCTGGGTGACCTCGTAGACGTAGTACTTGCGATCGGGCGTTTGCGGTGCGCCCTGGTCGGGCATCAGCCGGATCGTGGGCGTGACCACCGCGTCCTGCTCGGCCCAGGTGAGCCATTGCCCGCCAGGACTGTTCGAGCCGGTGGCGAACAAACTGTCGGCGAACTTCTTGGTCAGCAACGAGGCCGCGCGAGCGGTCGCGTCGTTGGGGCCGCGGTCGGTGGCGGTGTCCCAGGAAAACCAGATCTGCACCGCGGTTTTGGAGACTGCATCGGGATTGGACCGGTCGAGCTCGGCGGCCGCGTCGGGCAGGGCGGAGCTGGGTGTGGCGGCGGTGGGCTCGATGGTGCGCGGTGGGTCGTTCGGATCCCACTGCTGGGCTTGCGCTGGCGTGCGCGTGGTCGTCGTCGCGGTGGGTTCGCCGTCTTCGCTGGAACAACCCGCCATCAGGCTGGCGGTGATAGCGAACGCGACCGCCGCGACCGTCAGCCGGGCAGTAGCCGATCGGCGGGTGGGTGTGTGGGTGGTGGTCATCCGAACCTCCGTGCGTCGATGCCGTCGCCGAGGTTCGACAACGGGGAGACCTTGACGACGTCTCCTGATTGGGGGGCTTCGACCATCTGGCCGTTGCCGATGTACATGGCCACGTGCTGGGGGTTGCCGCCGCCGGGGAATACCACGTCGCCGGGTTGTAAGGCGTTGATGGGGACGGGTTTTCCGCGCGGGTCGTTGAGCTGGTTGACGGTGTAGTGGTCCAGCAGGATCTTTTGATCGGAGGCTTGGGCGATCGCGTAGATCATCAGTCCCGAGCAGTCGAAACCGATCTTGTTGAAGTCTCCGAAACTGTCGGCGACACCGCCGTCACCGACGCCTTTGCTCGGGCCGTGTGCGTTGCCGCCGCCCCAGGCGTAGGTGGTGCCGCGCCACTTCATCGCCGCGGCGACCGCACGCTGCCCGAACGGGCCACCGCGGGGCAGGTCAGCGCTGCCGGGGTTGGGTGCGGCGAACTTGGCCGCGGCGTTCGCGGGGATGTTGCGGACGTAGTTGCGGGTCTCTTGGTTGTCGCAGACCCCGCCTTGGGCTTGGGTGGCGCCGGGCCCGCAGTTGTACATCGACAACCACAATTCGGTCAGGTCACCGGTGAGTTTTCCTTGTTGCAGATCGGCTTTCGCGATCTGCGCCAGCTCGCAGTCATAGGCGGCCTGCGACATCACCGCATCAGCGACGTTACGGGTTTCGCGGCGGCCGTCGCCGTCGCCGTCGACTGCCTTGGCTTCCCACGTGCCCGGTATGAACTGGGTGGGTCCGTCTGCCCCCGAACCCTCGTTGTGGGCGTTGACGTTGAAGTTTGATTCGTTCTCGATCTGCGCTGCGATCAGCGGTGCGGTGACCTCAGGGCAGGTGGTGGCGGCCTTGATGATCCACGGCTCGAACTCGGCGGGAACCGATCCTGGTTTGAGTCCTTCGCCCAGACCGCCGGCGGGGGCGCATCCAGCGCCGGGAGCTGGTGCGTGTGCTGCGGCCAGCTCGACGGTGGCCGATTCGGGTGTGGACGCGGCCGCGTCGACGAATGTGCCGTCGGGTGCGGGCTTTTTGTCGGTGACACCAGCTTCTTTGCTGGTGACCGGCCAGGCACCCCACCCTTGGGTTGTGAGGACCCGGTTCGCGACCTCCATCTGCTCACCGGCAGTGGCAGCGTTGGCCGTGGGCGCGAACTCGCCCCCACCGTTACCGGTCCAGGTTTGCGGGTTGAATTGCAGCCCACCGAAGTAGCCGTTGCCGGTGTCGATGGCCCAGTCGCCGCCGGACTCGAGCTTGGCGACTTTCTCCCAGTCGGCGACCGACACCACGGCCGGATCGGAGACGTGCTCGACCGGTGGTGGTCCGCGGGGTGCGCCCGGATCTGCCGACGGGTCACTGGCCGGGGCTCCCGGCTCGCCGGCACCCGACAGCCACGGCATGGGGTCGACAGCTGTGCCGGCACCGTCGGGTAGACGGCCGCCGTTCCACACCTCAAAGTGCAGGTGGGGGCCGGTGGAGCCGCCTTCAGAACCCACCGTGGCGATCTGTTGGCCCGAGGAGACCTGGTCGCCCTTTTTCACCGTGAACGAACTGCCGGGCATGTGGCCGTACACGTTCGAGTACTTTTGCCGTCGGCGTCGAAGTCGATGATGATCCAGTAGCCGAAGCCGCCGGCGGGGCCGGCTTCGGCGACCGTTCCGCTCATTGCCGCATAGATCGGTGTACCGAGCGGGGCAGCGAAATCCACGCCCTGATGCATCGTTCCCCACCGTGGCCCGAATGGGGAACTGAACTGGTAGGTGTCTTTTTTCATGGGCAGCACTTTGGTGCCCGGGCCGTGGACGGTTGGGCCTTGGGCGGCGACCTGAGGCAGGCAATCGGTGGGTGGTTCGGGGTTGTCCGAGCCGAACCCGACGAACATGATCGCCGCTACAAGCAGCCCGACGACACCAGCCAACGACAGCTTCTTGGTGGTGCCAGCTGATTGTGCCATCGGGTCTACCTCCTCAGTTTGGTTGCATTACTTCGCTTTTCACGCGCCCGGCCAGGACAAGCAAAAAGAGGAACAGGGGTGCGCGCCCGGAGCGCGCACGGTGAGTGTCAGATCAGCTGCACATCACCCGCCCAGTGCTTCGCGGAAGAAGTCATAGAGCCAGTCCAGGGCGGTTTTGCCGTCGATAATGAGCTTGTCGTACTGGCCGTGCGCATTGGAGGCGTAGAACGTGGCAGCGGTGAGGCCTTCCCCGGCGAGCTTGGAAAGATCCTGTGCGCCTTGGGAAGAGACCAGCTGGGTCAGCGACCCGAACATGCCGGCCATGTCCTGGCCCTGGCTGGCCGTGGCCAGTGCTTGCTGCTGCGGGGTGGCCCCGGCGCCCAGGAGATCCGGGGACATCTTCGCGCCCGGTTCGAGCACACCTAAGGCCACCGACGCCAGATCCAAGGCGATCGGGAGTAGCTGGGTCAGGGCCATCAGGTTGTGCGATTCGAGGACCTGCCAAGCCACTTCTTGGAGCTGGCCGACGTTGCGGGCTAGGCGCACGATGTCGAGGTTGCCCAACAGGCCCAGGACCACCGACGCGATCTGGGTGGTCCCCGACGGGTCGGGAATCAGCGCCACGAGTTTGGCGGCGGTCTTGAAATCGATCTGGGCGGCCATCGTCACCCACGGTGAGAGCTGGTTGTTCAAGTCGCCGGCCGTCTTGTGGGCCCCGGGGATGTCGCCGGTGAAAATCTGCTGCGGCAGCCGTTGCAGACCCGCCACGATGCCCCGGTAATCAGTGCTGGTCACCGCAGTCACCACGTTGAGGCCTTGCCCGATCAGCACCTCCGGTTTGAGGCCACCGAGCACGGTGGACGCCGACGTCAACGCGGTCTTGTCGGCCGAGTTCAACGGCGCGACCTGGGCAACCAATTGGGCGGCCGAAGCGCCCAGTGCGGCGTAATCCGGGGCGGCAGCGCTGGTTTGGGGTGTTGTGGGGAGTGCACCGGTGCCGGCCGGCGCACTCCCTCCCCTGCCCCTGCGGGGACCGTCGGTGAGACCGTCACGGACTCACCGGGCGGAACAGCCGTCGTGTCGCCGCCGACTGAGAGGGGGAGGACGGCGACGACACGGCGGTCGTGGACGTCGTCGACGCGGTACCGCTCGAGGGGGTTGGCGTCGTCGACGACGAAGTTGTGGTGGTGGGTGCGGTGGTCGTGGTCGGGCTTGTGGGGGCAAGGTCATCTGATGGGGCAGTCGTTGCCGGGGTGGTGAGCGGGGCGGTAGGGCTCGAACCGAGCGCTTGAGAGAGCGAGGACGCGATGGAGCTCGTGGTCGACAAGATCGCCGGCATGTCCATGGAGTTGAACGTCGAGAGCAGCGAGTTCGCTTGCGCGGCAGGAGTGCCGGGCTGGGCGTTGCTCAGGTACTTCTCGGCGCCGGGGGTCTGCTGGACCCATTGCTGGGTGTCTGCGACCGCGGTGAATGTCTCTAGGAGCTGGCCGGCCAACGACGCCAGCGAGGCGATCTGGCTGGCTTGCCCGCCCGAGGCCGGCGCGGGCTGACCCTGCAACTGGGCGAGTTGGTCGTTGAGCGCGGTCGCGGTCGACACGGTGCCTGGCACATCAGTGCGTGAGTAGTCACTGGTCAGTGCTTGTGCATCCAGCGTGCTCGTCGTACTGCCCGTCGCCGGGGTGGTGCTGGTCGTGGTGTCGGCGACTGTGGTTGTGGTGGGTGCGGTTTCACCGTTGCCCGCTGATCCGAGAACCTGCCCTAGTCCGGCAATAAGGGAGTGTTCGGAGGAATTGGTGGAGCAGTACAAGTCGCCCGGCGCGCAGACCTGACGGACCTTGTCGGCGAGCTTCCCGAAACCGCCGGGACGGATGCCGGCGATGCCCTTGCCGGTCGGGGCAGGCCCGGCGACCGGTGCGTTGCCTTGTTTGGGGTCGGCGACCAGGCCGACCGCGTCGACCTTGTCCGGGTCGACGGGGCCTTGTCCGTTGCCGATCTGCCAGGCCACATCGCCGGCGACATCGGCTCCCTGGGAGTATCCTCCGAGCACGTTCTGCGATTCGGGGCACAGTTCGATCAGTCCGCGAAGGCGTTGCACGCCATCGGCTTCGGAGCTGGCGTAGGTTTCGCCTTTGTCGAACGCTGACGCTGAATAGTTCGGGTACACCACCGTGATTTGGGAGCCGTAGGACTTTTCGAGTTCGGTACCGACTTTGCCGAGCAGCCCGGCCGGTTTGGACGGGTCTGCGGTCGCGGTGGTTTCCCACGTCCCGGGCACCAGATACGCCATGTACGGGGTGCAGTTTGAGGGTTGGGCGGCGCTGGCGGTGGCGGGCACGGTGGCCACCACCGTCAGTGTTGTCGACAGGGTCGCCAACCCGGCTATCACTGGCCGCATCTTCAATCGGCTCATCAACGTCCCTACCGCCTAGACTGTGGGACGCCGGTCGGCGTCCACTTCGTGTGGATGAACATCGGCAACCCGCGGCCTGGGAGCGCCACTCGACGCCAATCTGAACCGCTCCCAGGCCGCCCTACGTGCAGCAGGACTTATGTGTGTGACCACTGGTCACTCCCCTATCGACACGTTCGTTGGAATACCGGTGATGACCGTGCGGCCATCGCGGATACCGGTCTCGATCACCTGAAACGTCAGGTTCGGTGCGGCCGAATTGGGTAGGAACTCAGCCAATCTGACCTCGTACACACCGCCACCGGTGTCGGTGATCTCCAAGCAGTGGGTGGTCCCGGCCGGCATCGCGTCCACGGCCCGTTGGATCGTGGGTGCATCGGCAACGAGTGCGGCATCGGGCGCCACGACTGCGCGGGCCTTCTCCCCCGACCGCAGCACGTAGTAGCCGTAATCGAACGCCTTGATGGCGTCGACACCGTTGCTGGTGCCCCCGGCATCTCGGCCCCACGACACCTTGCCCACCGTGGCCGTCGGGCAATCGGGATTGGTGACCGACGGCGGCGGTGCCGGTTCCGGCGATGGAATCGTCGACCAGTTCGCCTGATCGGCCGCAGGTAGATCCACATTCGGTGGATCCGACCGCAGAAACGACAGGGACGAAGTCAGCAGCATCGCGCCACCGGCCACCACGATGACCAGGACCACGACCGCGGCCACCACCACGACCGAGCCCCGCCCCCGACGCCGGGACGGACTGCTCGGGCTCGGTCGACGGGCCGCGGCCGAGGGCGCCGTCCTTGATCCGCGAGAGGGTGCCGAGGTGGCCATCGGCGTGGCCGAGGCCGGGCGGGCGCTGGGGCGTTGCCAGCCCCGTCGACCGCCACGCATCTGCCGTGCTTGTGGTGCCGGCGCCGCCGGCATACCGCCAGATCGGGGTCGCTGCCCCACCGAGGGGCGGCGACTGGCGGAGTATCGCGTCGCTGCCATCGCTGAACCGGGCTCAGCTCACAGCAGGAGTGGCAGCCGGAATCAGCTGCGGGAACTCCACGCGCACACCGGGAATGACCTTCTCGATCTGCGTACTGACCTGCGCAGTCACATCAGCGACGGTGTCGCGGGCGGTCTGCGCTAAGAACCCAGCCGCCTGATACGGAGCGTCGGCCTGCTCAGCGGACCACTCCAACGGCACGCTCACCGGACCGACATTCACGTTGCCGCTGACATCACCGTGGGCGTTGACGACGTAGTTGACGGTTCCGTTGCCGGGCAGGCCCTCAGCGTTGAGCTCGAACTGATTCGCGTCCGGGTTCGGCGGCTCAGGCTTGCTCAACTCGCTTTCGGGGGTGCCCGGCCCGGTAGGCGTATCTCCATTCGCGCCTGGATCGCCAGCACCGAATATCCAGCCCAGGGCACCGCCGGTCACACCACCGAGCGTGAGCGCCAGGGCGAGGCCGGTGGCCGCGCCAGCAGCAGCACCGCCGCCCGCGCCGACCAGCGGGGCGATCGGGGGAACCGGGGTGAACGGTGCCACAGCGGCGCCGATACCCAGCCCGGCCAGTGCGCCGATCAGCGTCGCCGGCGGGACGAACAGGACAGTCGCAATCAGCATTCCCGTTCCCGCGCCCACGGCCATCGCTGCGGCCTGCCGCGAGGCCACATCAGCAGGTACTCCCACCGAGATCAACGCGCGAGCGAACTCCGATTCACCGTAGGCAGACCAACGGTTGATCGAGCGGGTGTCGGCATCGGAGAGCACACCTTGCGGGGCGGTGATGTTGCCGACCCGGACGTTGCCTGGCTTCGGCAGAATCGGCCGGACCGGCTTAGTCGGCACGGGTGCATGGATCGGTCCCTGCGGGACCGGGCTGTAGATCGTCGAATACGACGGCGGCGCTTGGTAATAGGACGGATCGTAGGACGAGTCCTCAGGGGTGCCCTCGTACACCGGCGGAGCACTAAATACCGGATCCGGGATAGATCCCGGCCCATCATCAAACACCGGGGCCACAGGTTCCGCCGGTGCCGGCGGAGCAGCGGTCACACCACCCTGACCAGGACCACCCGACGGCGGGACACTCACACCGCCCTGACCACCGGGCTCGGCGAACGCACCGCCGGCAGCAGCGGTGCCGCAACTGATCACTGCAGCCGTGGCGATCGCGGCCGCGATCACCCGCCGCGACGCCAACGACGTGGCCTCCATCGAACGGGTAAGGGTGTTCTCACGCGGTGGCAATGCGTGACGGGGGTGTGAACGGTATGAGATGGCAAGGCATTTCCTTTCGAGATCAACAAAATGGGGGACTTAGGTGGAGATCCGGTGGGGGCAGATCGTCCGCGCAGCGTGACGTTTAGAAGGGCTGCCGTTTGCGGGTCATCGCATGACCCAGCGGACAAGTAGGCCCCGGGCGCAGGCCTTTTGGGCGACTGGTGCAGACATAACCGACCGGCTGGGCCGGACATCCGACCACCGGCATCGCTGCCGGGTCGCCCTGGTGGTCGACGAGTACTGGGCCGCTGGTTGGGGGAACACCAGCAGGTAGAGCGTGAGGTGCGACGGGAGAAGCCATCTTTACCTTCAGGGGTTTGTACGTGGTGCGAACCGCCTACCCTTGAAGGGTTAGTAGTCCGCTGGATTTCGGGTTACTGACATTCCCCCGGTCCGAGCGTGTCCAGGACGCCAATCTCAAACGCGCTCGGACCGGGTTCTCGCTGCCCTACTTCGGACGTGTCTTTTGACTAGAACGACGATCAAAGCCGCACAGCGTGTGCGCACAGTATGCCCGCACACTGTGACGTCTCGCAAGTACCTTAGGAAGATGCGTAGTCGTGTACGGGGCGAAAGCGTGACGAAGCGCAGCATGCGCGGTTTCAACCGCGAGGCCCTGACGGCTGCGCGCGAGGCCAAGCAGTGGAGCCTGGCTCGGCTCGCCCGCGAAGCCGAGATCGGGTTGAGCACCATCCGGTCCTGGGAGACCGGTGCCAGAGCGCCCGAGCCCGACAATCTGGCGAAGGCTGCCGCTGCGCTGGGTGTGTCGATGGACGCTTTGATCAGCCCCGCCCCGGCGGACCGACGCTGGCAGATTTGCGAATCCTGGTGGGCTTGACGCAGCCGCAGCTGGGCCTGCGCACCGGTCTGAGTACAACGAGCATCGGTGCTCTCGAACGCGCTGAGATCCGACTGACCGATGAGCGGGCGCGGCGTATCGCCGAAGCTCTGCAGCTCACGGTGGCACAAGTTAACGACGCCTACCGTGCTGCTCGCGAGCGGGCCGACGACGTCCCTTAGCTGGACGCTGCGGTCCAACGTTCTTGTAGTGCGAGTTCCCAACGGTTCTTCGTCCCCCATGCGCCTCTGTCTTGCGATTGATAGGAGGTTCTCAGCTATGTGGGGAACGCCTCAACCGAATGGGCCGTCTTACTAGGGATACGCGCTGTTCAGAGTGGGTAGCGTAGGTCTACGTTCCGTAGCCCCATGGGGAGTTGAAGGGGGCAATTTATGCCGATTCCACAGTTTTCTGCGGACCTTGCACGGCTGTACGAGGCCGCCGGGAGTCCCCCGGTCGCAAGCTTGGTGAAGCGCCTTCGGGAGCGTCTCAAAGTCACCGGAAGTAGAGAGTTCATCCCGTCCGGGCTGGCGGCACGAATCGCCGAGTGGAAGACCGCGACTACTCCGCGCAAGTACACGGCCATCCATCAACATTTGATTCAGCTCCTGCTCGCCGACGCTCGCGAACGCGGCACCCTCGTTGAGGGCGTCCTGGGCGTCCTGTCACGAGAGAGTGACTACCGCAGGAGCTGGGAGCAGACGATCCATGAGGGCGCGACTGTTGAGGGCACCGTGGACCGCTGCCCCTACCGGGGTCTGCAGTCCTACACACCCGAGGATGTAGCGCTGTTTTTTGGACGCAAGAATGCGGTCGAAGAACTGGTGGTCAAGGCACGCCACGCTGCCACCCATGGCGGCCTCGTCATGGTGGTGGGAGCGTCAGGTGCCGGTAAGTCATCGCTTCTGGGCGCCGGCCTGGTGCCAGCGCTAGGACACCCATGGCTTCATCTGACGCCTGGCACAGACCCGGTCAAAGCTCTGCAAATTCAGTTGGGATCTCCGCTGACGGCGTCCACGGCGAATCAGGTGCTCCGAACGTGGGCGAAGGACCGCCAGACCGATGACGTCACGATCGTCATCGACCAGGCCGAAGAGTTGTTCACCATGTGCACCGACAGCGACGGCCGCGACGAGTTCATGGCCATCTTGTCCGCGCTGACAACCGCAGACAGCGCGGGCCCGCAGCTTGTGGTGGCGATGGGCGTTCGCGCCGACTACGTCGGCTCTTTCTTGGACTACCCGATTGGTGAGACTGCCCTCCAGGAGCACGCCTTGATGCTCGGCCCGATGCGCCGCGACGATCTGCGTGAGGCAATCACCGCGCCGGCCCGGCAAGTGGGTCTACGCCTCGAATCGGGGCTTGAAGAATTGATGGTCAACGAGCTCTGCGGCGTCGGCAGCGTTAGTTACGACGCCGGCGCGCTACCCATGCTGTCGTACGCGCTAGCTGAGACCTGGGGTGAGCGGGAAGGAACCAAACTGACGCTGGCCGGCTACCACCGAGTCGGTGGTGTGACGGGCGCCCTGGCGGCTACCGCCGAGCGCACCTGGGCTGACCTCAACGAATCTCAGCAGGAAGCGGCCCGCCGCCTGCTGCTGCGCCTGGTCAACGTCGGTGATGGCCGGGTTCCCGATACCCGGCGCATCCGGGAACGAGCTGAACTGGTCGACCAGGACATTCAACGCGACGACGAGCAGTCGGCTCTCGACTCCCTCGCTGATGCCCGACTGATCACCGTCGACGCCTCCACCGTCGCACTCACCCACGAGATTCTGCTGACCAGATGGCCTCGCCTACGTCAATGGATCGACCAAGACCGCACGGGCCTCCTTGCGCGGCAACGTCTTGAACGTGACGCCACGGAGTGGAGTGGTCACGATGACGAGCTATATACCGGCGAACGCCTCGAAGCAGCCGAGCAAAGTGCAGCAGCCCACACCGATGAGCTGTCAGCGCAGGCAAGAGGATTCCTCGAGCTATCCCGTCAACACGAACGACAAAAACGGTGGCGGCGGCTGGCTCTGCGGGCGGCCGCGGCTGCGGCCGTGGTCGCCATCGTCGTTGCCGCTGTCAGCTACAAAGTCCAAGCCGACAACGCCGACACCGCGCGAGCGACCGCCGAACTGGGGCAGATTCTCGCGGCCGCCGATCGCTACCAGATCAGCGACCCGACGCTGTCCGCTCATCTCCTACTAGCTGCGCACCAACGCGATTCGGACAACAAGTCGATCTACACCCGGCTACTGGCAACGCAGAACGCGCCGCTGGCATCGGAACTGCATGGGGCTAAAGGCGAGCTCTACTCCATCGCCATTAGTCCAGACGGACGCACACTGAGCGCCGCCAGCAAGAGCAACAGCGTGCCCATGTGGGACATCAGCGACCCCGCACGTCCGCGAGAAATGCCGCCGCTGCTGGGGCACCAGTCCTTCGTCACCTCGGTTGTCTACTCCCCCGACGGTCGACTCATGGCAACTACCAGTGACGACAAAACCACCCGACTATGGGATCTGAAAAACGGAACTCCCAAGCTCCTCACCATCCTGCGTGGCCATGAAGGGACTGTCGTCTACGGCGAGTTCGCCCCGGACGGTAAAACGCTGGCGACAGTGTCCTACGACCGCACTGTCCGCCTTTGGGACGTCAGCACACCCTCACGCGCTCAAGAGCGTGGCGTGCTGACTGGATCCGAAGGTCCAATCCGAACCCTGGCGTGGTCACCCGACGGACGCACACTCGCCACCGGCGGCAACGACATGAAGATCCGGCTGTGGGACGTGCCGAATCTACGGGCGCTGGGTACGCCACTGACCAGGCAAACGAACACCATTCACGCACTGGCGTGGTCAAAAGACGGACGAAAGCTTCTGTCCGGAAGTGATGACAACACCGCCCAGATGTGGAACACCACCGACCCGAACACCCCCACACCGATGGGGCTACCTTTCGGTGGGCACACTGGCGCGCTCTGGTCGGTCGCCTTCTCCCCCGACGGGACCAAGGCCAGCACTGCCAGCGTGGATGGCACCGCCAAAATCTGGTCTCTCGCCGATCCGGCCCGACCGACCCAAGTCGGAACGACACTCGATGGTGCCTCTGGCCAGCTATTTACCGCCGCCTGGACGCCAGACGGGCAATACCTCGCGACTGGAGCGATCGATGGCGTTGTTCGACTGTGGAGTCTGCCGGCCACAACGCTGACAGGCCACGGAGCTATGACGATTCCCGCAGCCAGCGCCGATAACCGCATGATGATCTCCGGGTCGTACGACGGTGTCGTTCAGCTCTGGGACATCAGCGAGCCGACCAAGCCCAAAGAACTAGACCGCATCATCGAGCCGGCGAAAGTTCTGAGCACCACGATGAGCGCTGACGGTACCCGCGCCGTGACTGCCCTCGCCAATGGTGACGTCATCGTCCGAGAGATCGCAGATTCACAACTCATCACGCGTGCCACGTTCAATGCGCCGATACAATTCGTTGCAGGAGTTGTGATTGCGCCCGATGGCCAATGGATGGCTGCAACAAGCACGGACCACTCAGTAGCCCTCTGGGACCTTAAGGACATCACTCGGCCAGCGCAGAAGGTCTCTTTTGAGCCCAGCGGGAACTACTGGGTGACTCAGCTGGTCATCTCCCCCGATGGCCGCCAGCTCGCAGTGGCACAAGCCAACGGCGATGTAACGATCTGGCGAACAGACGATTTGGCGTCCCCCACACTCGCGGTACGAGGGAACCTCAGCCAAATGGCGGTCAACTCGCTGGCTTTTTCGGGCACCGGCATATTGGCCACCGCCGACGACAACAACATCCGACTGTGGAAGTCGGACGGTGGCACCCTCAAGCAAATTGCCATTGCTACCGGACACGCCCGCACCATCCGCAGCGTCTACTTCGAGGGCGACGGAAAACGATTGATCTCCGGTGGCGACGGCCAAGAGGTCCTGCTCTGGGATACCTCGGACCCCTCCGAGGTGAAGCAGATAGGGACGAATCTGACTGTGCAAGGGCCAGGCCACCGAATCGCCGGCTTGACTAACAATGGCAGCGCCTTCGTCATCGGCGGTGATAACGGGTTCCTACAGACAGCCACCACAGACGCCGACGCGGCTGCGCGCCGCATCTGCGCCTACAGCAGGGACTACCTCACACCAGAACGGTGGTCAGGGCTCGGTCTCGACTCACTCCCCTACTCCCGCGTATGCACGCCGGCGGGAAGACCGACATAACCGAACGTCTGAGAAAGCGGTTTGTTCAACGTTTTTGGTCATCGCCGACAATGTCGGCTGGACTAAAGTCCTGCTTCGGCAGCGGCGGATTCCAAATAAGTGTTCGTCGCGCGATTTCTGCTCGAGCTGCAGTCCTGTGCATCATGCAGTTCTTGCAGTCGCACGTCGTCTCCACGCGCTCGTTGAGCTCAGCGTCAGACAACGTGAGGTAACCCAAGCTCCGCTCATGCATGTCGGCAATTATGCATCCAAGGCGGGCGACCACACCCGGTCGGTCCGAAGCAGGAGCTGTACCGTTCGCCCGTGAAGACCTCCATGCAGCGGGACCTGCTGGTCAAGTTCGGGCACGCACTCTCTGACCCAACGCGAACAGAGATCCTGATGAGGTTGCGGTCCGGTCCTGGATACCCGACCGAGCTTGCTGAATCGCTCGGGGCAACCCGGGCGACGGTGTCGAACCACCTCGCCGAGCTGCGTAGTAGCGGACTGGTCGATGTTCTCCGCGAGGGCCGCCGCAACAGATATGAGCTAGCAGATCGACGCCTTGGCCCGCTTCTCGACGACGTCACCGGGCTCATGCTGACAGTCGGTCCCTTGTCCATCCGCACGGACAGCTAAACGTGACGCCCTGAGCGAATCTGATCCTGATCCAGTTTGTGCGGTGTGTCGCGCTGGCATCGACCGACGTTTGAGGCAACATGAGCCCCGGCGTCCTGGAGTTTTAGCTCCTGCGGCAAATGAAAGGGGTTAGCTCATGCCACAGCGCAGCAAGGGCGATCGCGATCACGTTACTGTCCGGCCACCCAAAGAACTTGGTGTGAAAGAGATTGCAGAGAAAGCGGGGTACACCACAAGCCAGTTTGTCTCTGACTTCCTCGCACTCGCGCTCGGTCGCCCGGAGCTAGTGGAGGGCCCAAACCGCACAAAAGGCCAGGCCACTTCGCTTCCTGGCATGCCCACCGAACAAGAACTGCGGACAGCACTCGCTGACCTGCTGGCGCGCCAGGAACTCTCCGATGAGAGGCAGGTAGCGCCAGCGGCCTAGCCAGGGCAGTGAGCCCCCCATAACTGCAAAGAAAAAGCTCCCCGGCTGCAACCGAAGAGCTTTTTCGAAGTATTGGGCGACGAGTTACCAGCTCGCCGCCCGAGATCCCCGAAGGGACTGTCTGGATGGACAGGTCTCAGGGTACAGCGCTGTCTTCTGCGCTGGCAATCCCTGCACATCACGTGTCGGATACGAAATCCGGCCTTTCGTTCATTCCTCGGCCGTACTGCGGCGCGAGCCTAACTCGACCGCGCCGCGGGCGCAGCACTACAGCGTCGGCTCGCCTGCGCAAACTAGGCTGTTTCGGCCTGCAGGCAATTGCCCTTGACCTGGGCGACTACGCCCACGCCGGTGTTGCGTGTTGGAACCGCGACGATCACTGGATCACCTGGGCTGTTCCGATGGCGTATGCGCAGCATTACCGCCGGATCCTGCCCCAGCTCGGCGGTCCCAAAAACGGCATCTCTCTTGCTGTATTGACCAAGATCGCCGCCGCCCATGCAGTCCATGCCGACTACAGGACCGGACGTAACTGCCGGCCGAGCGTCGATCGAGTCGCCCAGATCAGCGGATACGCCGAACGCACAGTCCAGCGAGCCCGACTGGTACTCCGACTCATCGGAGTAGCCACCGAGGTCGTCCGCGGCCGCCAACGCACTCTTGATGAGAGGCTCGCGTCCTACCGCGTTGGTGATCGCGGCCGTGGCTGGACCTCGGTGTACGCGTTGCACAGCCCCCAGGTTGTGGATAAACGCGCAGGTAATACCTCTGCGGCACCCCACCCCGAAGGGCGCCCTTTAGGGCGCTCACCTCTCGTATCCAACTACTCACTAACACCGACCAGCAAAGCTGGAGAGTCCAAAGGCCGCGCTGCGCGCGACCGAGCTGATACTCGGCGGCGTATGCGAGCCCGCAAACCTGACCTGAAAGGCATGGTCCTGGCCTCACGATGGCGCCAGAACGCTCAAACGCCGCGGTGGGCGCACCGGTACACCCCCGCAGCCTGGTCACACGTGTTGGCCAAACCAGCCGCCCACGGCTGGACCGACCGAGATCTCAACCAGATGTTGCGAGACCACACCCTGGCCGGAAACGGGAAATGGATCGCCACCAGCCCGCAGCGCCCCATCCTGCTTCTCGCCGGCATCCTCAACCAGCACGGCGAGCTCGACAACCGACCGGCTGCGCTCGACGACGCCCGCGAAGAAGAGGCCCGCCAGCAACGAATTGCTGTCCGCGCATGCCACCGCTGCGACGCCCACGGATGGCAACTCCCCTATTCCGATGCCGCCGTACGTTGCACACATTGACAGAACATTCCCTGGGCAAGAATGCCCTGCGGGCCCTACTCCGTGGTCACGGGTGATGGGGTTCTTAGTCGGGCCAGCTGGTCGGCTGGCTACTCAGTCGATGGCTGAACCCTTCACTCACCGATGGGGCCCGTGACGCGCAGCCAGTCCGCACGAGGGGCTTCCTCCGGCTTCTGCTCATGTGACCGCGATGTTTTCCCACCCGTCCCAGGTGTTGTCGTGCGCATGGTGCGCTATGCATGCGTGGCATGCACTGCGTGCTGTCCGTATGAGGCTGACAACGCACTGCACGCATGTCCCGCATTGCTCGCGCTACGTGCGCGCGTCGCAGTCACTGCACCGCCCGCTAGCTGCGCGATGCACGCGTAACGTGCACGCCTTGCGTTTGCCGCACTGCTCGCGGGTTATGCATTGCACGCTTGACGTGCATGCATTAGTTGCAACGCACGGTATGCGGTGCGAGCACCGCGTGCACGCGCCAGGGCGGAGCCGGTAGCGCGTCTCGCAGCAATCCGCGTCACCGCCACGCCGCGTTGGCCAGCGTAAACGACCCCAGTAGACGACCGACGGCGTGTCGTGCAGCGTATGCATGCTTCGCACCGCTAGCATTGCACGCATGACACGCATGCGGAACGTGCAAACTCGAAAGGCGGGGGACCTATGACGTTAGAAATGCAGCCGCGACGACTGGCCTTGGCAAATCAGAAGGGCGGCGCCGGAAAGACTGCAACGACTCTCGGACTCGCGAGCGCAATCGCAGCCCGGGGAGGGGACGTGCTCGTAGTCGATATCGACCAACAGGGCAACGCGACAAAGGGGACGGGAATAGTCGCTACGGAAGACCTAGTGACTACCGCAGACCTGATGAGTCGCGCGGAGACGGGCGCGCTGGAACGAGCCATTATTCCAACACCATGGGACGGTGTGGACTTGGTCCCCTCTGACATCAGCCTGGGCAACATCGAGTCGGATGGCAGCAATGATCTCGTGTTTCGGCTGGACATGGCTTTCGAGGGAGTGGATCTATCCGCGTATGACGCTGTTCTCTTCGACTGCCCTCCGTCACTCGGCAAGGTGCTCTTCTCCGCCCTTATTGCGGCTGACGGCGTCATTGCCGTCACTGAGCCGACCATCGACAGTGTCGAGGGTGTGCAAAACCTCATTACAACCTTGGAAGGCGTACGCCGGCGACCCAACCCACGGTTAGTACTAGACAAGATCGTTATCGGTCGCCGCCGGAACACAGGTGAGCACATTGCACGCGAGGCAGAGCTGCGGAACGCGTATGGAGACACGGTCGCTCGCACGATGATTCCCGAGTTAGCCGCGCGCCAGGATGCACACAGTGAGCGGAAGAAGATCCACGACTTCCGTGGCGGCCGGGCTGTTGCTTTACAGGTCGCCTATGACGACCTGCTCGACGAACTGAATCTGACCTCATCACGGGTACAAGAGAAGGGAGCTTAGGAATGGCTGTCAACCGAGAACCTGCAATACGGCGGGCCCATCCGTCGGAGGTGCTACCCGAAAGGCCGAGGCTCAGCGCTTCGACACCGACGCCTACCGTCCCTTCGTCGGATAAGCAGGTTCCGGCGCCACCCCTACCGACGCAGCTGGTAGGGGAGAAGCTAAGTGAGACACACAATTCGCGTATACGACCATCGACGAAGGATCGGCTTCGTCGTGCGGTTGACAAGCTGCGCTACGACACGGGGGATCGCAGCATAAGCGAAGCGTCTTTAACCGATGCGGCCATCGACCGGTACCTACAGGGCCTGGGACTCTAATCTTGCTATGTTGCATGCACGCCGTGCATGCAACGCATGCCAGCCAGCAACGTTAGCCACGACGTATCTTCGCAGGGCACCGCTGAAGTTCGGTCTTGTAGATCTAGCGGGCAGTCCGGCCCTCCTCTGAGTGAGGTGGCTTTTCGTCGGCCCCTGAGCGGCGCAGCACGCGGTCGGACGCAAGCTATGACGCCGCCCAGAATGTTCGTCAGCTCCGGTCCGGCGGGGTTGGGAATGCCAGCGATATTGGGGAGACCTCGCTCTGCGCTCGGCTTCGATACCGGCTGACCTGGTAATTATCTGGCTCGACGCCGAATCGTCAACATGAGATCCATGCCGCGATCTGCTGACACCAGTGCAGCCAGTTGTTGACCTCATGTGACGCTACCGCCGGTCAACTGCTGATGTCCTAGTGCGCTTCTAACAATCGCTTTGCTAGTCATCGTGTTTGGGTTAGTCACATCCTACCGTCGCGAAAAAACGTGCGCTAAATCCATTTAGCGCAGGATAATAGTCGTCCTGCCTGCGTGAATGTCGGTTCGGAACCCCGTAAGGCGGTGGCTGAGAGGGTGCCACTGTGGCGAATGCGCTGGATACAGGCGTTTTTGACACGACCAAATCGGTGGGGTCGCGCCCGTCCTGTGTCGCTGGCGCGTTTACGACGACTGCTGGCGCCGATGCTTAGCACACGGCAATGATGTGGATGGCTGAGATCGGGGTGCGATCGCCGTTGCGGGAGAGGTGGTGGCTGTGGTCGGGCGGCGGGTCCGTACTGGTGCGGTGTTGCTTGGGCGAGCGGAGAAAAAGTAGGTGCGGTGCTGGTGCCACTACATTCTTGCTGAATCGGATTCGACGAGCCGCTCGAGTCTCGATCCTCTTTCTCACTTCACTTAGACGGCGCTCGTTCGGGGTGGAAGCCTCAAATCAGGAACAGGCGGCACCCAGGGTGTGCCCTGGACGGACCGCCGCCACCACAGGCAATCCGTCGGGTCAGGAAAGCGTCGGTGATGGCGCGGCGGCAACAGTCAGTTGCCGTGTCGAGAAGACTAGCTATGTGATTGACGCCCTAGGTATTTCATCAATTCTGAGCGTGACAATCACTTCAGAGACGAAGTTCCGGACTTGCCATTGGTTGAGCCATACTGCAGGTGTGTGGTGGTGGATTGGCTTCGGGCTGTGTCTGTGGGTGGTGGTCTCGGTTGCCGCTGCTGTCATTGTTTCCCGAGTGATTAGCCATGCCGACCTTGAAGAGGAAGCGGTAGAACTGCGCCGTGATGAACACGGTAAGCGTCGCCGTGGCGTGTTTCGTCGTTAGATGAAGTAGGTTTGGTCATTCCCGTCGCCGTTTTTACAAGTCAGGATGCGAAGCTGCTACCGCACGGTCGGGAGCCCGTTCTCTATGCGTCGTGGAGCGACTCGGAGAGCGGCCACGGCATGCTGCATCAGGCGGTGAGTGACACCCGGGGTGAGTTTTGCCGCGTACCCAGAACACGGGCACAGAGCACAGTCGCTCCCTCGCCGGTAGTGCAGGTGGGCGACGTCCGAGTGATCGCAGTCGCTGCAGCATTCCGCCATTAGGCGAGCGTACGCGCTACACGGTGGTGACATGGCCGCGCGCGCAGTCTTTAATATGTTGGAGTTTCCCAGGCACTTCGAACTCAATAGTGGACGGTAGCTTGGGGCTATGCCTTGTGCGTGCAGTGATCGAGCGTCGGACCTTCCCGTCGGCAGCTGTGAGACTTCAAAGTCTCTCGGACTCGTTGAGCCGCAGTCGTGAAAGGCACGTCAGCGGTGAGGTACGGAGTTGCGCTCGTTCTTTCGGCGACTGGGTTAGTGAGCTGTACTGGTGAGCCACAACAGCCCTCACCGCCAGTCTCGACCAGCTGTCGCTCAGACTTGAAACCAAGTGGACAGCCGGTACCCGCCGAAGGTATGCCAGGCTGGGTGTTGCGCTTTACCGATGACTTCGACCGCTGCGAGCTTGGCGCTTACTGGGGTGACTACAGCGGTCAACCCGGAGGTAACCCGTACAGCGATTGGGATCCGGCAATGGTGCAAGTGACCGGCGGGGTCCTTGAGTTACGCGCCGAGCAGAGCGATGACGGGTGGGTGACCGGTGGCGTGTCGAACCATCCGATTGCTCAACAGTATGGACGGTGGGAGGTGCGGATGCGCGCCGAACAGAGCGCTGACATCTCATACCACATGCTGCTTTGGCCCAAGGACGAAGTGTGGCCGCCAGAGATTGATTTCGCCGAAAGTGTCAGTGCCACAAGGTCAAAGATGTCGGCGTTCCTCCACTGGGTAGATGCAGCGGGCCAGAATGCCAAAGACACCGCGGGCATTGCTGGCGACTTCACGCAATGGCACACCGTGGGGGTCGAGTGGGGGCCGAACATCATCCGATATCTGCTGGACGGGCAGGTCTGGGCCGAAGCGCATTCCGAGGTCATGGTTCCTGATGTCCCGATGTGGTTGGGCATGCAGGCTGAGGCTGGCGCGTGCGAGCGGAGACGTGATTGGGGGATGCCGCTCTGTTCTGACACCGATGACTTTCGTCCCCAGGCCACCGCGGTTCTGATCGACTGGGTAGCGGTCTATACACCGGACATGGTCGCCTTAGCGGACATGCAAGCGGCGGGCATGTTCAACCCGCAGCTAGATGCTGCACAGCTGTCTGAATAGTGTAATTGCCACGCATCTCGCCGCCCCCTGACGGTGCGGCCCACTCTTTTCAACGCTTCGGACTAGAAGGAGGCTTCGTCGAGCTCCATCACGTCGTTGTCGATGTTCTCGATGATGCCGCGTGCGGCGGTCAGTTCGGGCAGGACGTTCTTGGCGAAGAAGCTGGCGACGCCGATCTTGCCGTTGTAGAACGCGGTGTCTGCTTCGGATGCACCGTTGTCGAGTGCGGCGAGAGCGACCTCGGCCTGGCGCAGCAGCAGCCAGCCGATCATGAGGTCACCGACGGCCATGAGGAAGCGAACGCTGCCCAGTCCGACCTTGTACAGCTCGGTCGGCTGCTCCTGGGCTCCCATCAGGAAGCCCGTGAGGGTGGCGGCCATGCCCTGGACGTCGTCGAGTGCGGTCTTGAGCAGAGCGCGCTCGGCCTTGAGCCGGCCGTTACCCGCTTCGGACTCGATGAACGAGCTGATCTGTCCGGCGACGTGGGCCAGTGCCTGGCCTTTGTCGCGGATGATCTTGCGGAAGAAGAAGTCCTGCGCCTGGATGGCGGTGGTGCCTTCGTAGAGCGAGTCGATCTTCGCGTCGCGGATGTACTGCTCGATCGGGTAGTCCTGCAGGAAGCCGGAGCCACCGAGGGTCTGCAGCGATCCGATGAGCTGCTCGGATGCCTTCTCGGAGCCCACGCCCTTGACGATCGGCAGCAGGAGGTCGTTGACGCGGAATGCCATCTCTTTGTCGGCACCCGAGACGAGCTGTGCGGCAACCACGTCCTGGTGCGATGCGGTGTAGAGGTACACCGCGCGCAGGCCTTCGGAGTAGGCCTTCTGCAGCATCAGTGATCGGCGAACATCAGGGTGGTGCGTGATGGCCACCCGCGGTGCGGCCTTGTCGGTCATCTGGGTCATGTCGGCGCCCTGGATACGCTCCTTGGCGTATTCGAGTGCGTTCAGGTAACCGGTGGACAGAGTCGCGATTGCCTTGGTGCCGACCATCATTCGTGCGTGCTCGATGACGTCGAACATCTGCGCGATGCCGTCGTGCACCTCGCCGACGAGCCAGCCCTTGGCGGGGACGCCGTGCTGACCGAAGGTCAGCTCACAGGTGGCCGATACCTTGAGGCCCATCTTGTGCTCGACGTTGGTGACGTAGACGCCGTTGCGCTCGCCCAGCTCGCCGGTCTCGTGGTCGAAGTGGAACTTGGGCACGAAGAACAGTGAGAGTCCCTTAGTGCCGGGCCGTGCGCCCTCGGGGCGGGCCAGCACCAGGTGGATGATGTTCTCGGTCATGTCCTGGTCGGCGGAGGTGATGAAGCGCTTCACACCGTCGATGTGCCAGGTGCCATCGTCCTGCTTGACGGCCTTGGTGCGGGCGGCGCCGACATCGGAACCGGCGTCGGGCTCGGTCAGCACCATGGTGGCGCCCCAGCCGCGCTCGGAGCTGATGGCAGCCCACTTCTTCTGCTCTTCGGTGCCGTTGTTGTAGAAGATGTTGGAGAAGCCGGCGCCGGCGGCGTACATGAACGTGGCCGGGTTGGCGCCGAGGATCAGTTCGCCGATGGCCCAGTACAGCGACCGCGGGGTCGGCAGGCCGCCGAGTTCTTCGTCGATGCCGAGCTTGTCCCAGCCGCCGTCGGTCAGGGCCTTGTACGACTTCTTGAAGGCCTCGGGAACGGTGACCGAGTGGGTCTCGGGATCAAAGACCGGTGGGTTGCGGTCGGACTCGGTGAACGAGTCGGCCAGCGGGCCTTGTGCGAGGTTGTTCACCTCCCGCAGCATGTCGATGGCGGTCTCGCGATCGAGATCGCCGAACTCACCACTCGCGAGGACCTCATCGAGCTTCAACATCTCGAAGAGGTTGAACTGGAGGTCGCGGAGATTGCTCTTGTAATGGGTAGAACTCAGCATGGTGCGTTCGCTTCTTTAATGAGTGTCCGTGCACGGCATCAGCATTGACACCGAATTGGCATCAGGCACCAACCATCGGCGGGCTCTCAGCGCGACAGGGAGCCGCTCGCCTGGGCGAACGGCACGGCGGGTGTGGTCAGGCTCCTAGTAGGGCGCGTTCTGCTGGTGAAGTGTGCGTGTCCACCGCGCCCGGTAACCGACCGAGGTTTTTCTGACCAAGCCCAGGTCCTGGAGACGCGAGAGGGCGGTGTTGATGGTCGCTCGTGACAGGTTGGCGATTCTGGCGTCAAGCTCTTTGACAAGCAAGCCGTGGCCGGCGTCATCGAGTTCGTTGAGGAGCGGATCACACATCGTGTATGTATAAGGAGGACAAGTCATAGCTTATGTACAGCGGGAGCAGCACCTGAAACACTCGCGCTTCATAGCATGGCGCCATTTCGCTCCCAGGACTCCAGCAAGGTGTTTTGCCGTGTTGCGCGCGCCCCTCTGCAACTCTTTCCTGTTTCCACTGATGATAAGTTACTGGTATTCACAACACCAACAGCAAGCTTTCTGGTGACTGTCGCGGCAGGGCGTTAAGGCCTCAATGCTCTTTTCCATGTTGAAGCCTGGTAACAGCGTTCAACGAACTGGAGCTCATCCGCAATATCTGCAGCAGCCTCAGCTATGCTTTTGATATACAAATGAAAGCTAACGCGTCCCACTTACGTATTATGCGCTTTCGCTAACAAAATGGTAAAAAACCCAATTTAAAATGAACTATAACATTGAAAATTCTATAACCTTCATGTTTTTTTTTTATTATCATGGTCCAGGCTGTGGCGTAATATTCTTACTTTAAAATATAAAAACCCAACACTTTTTTCTTTAACTTGACTTGATAATCAAGTTTCAAATCTCATCCATCACCCAACTGGTGCCATTAGCAACTGAATTTGCTGTTCAAAACATCCCATATTAGCATCACACAAAATACACGTCTCCTCCTGCTGCAGATAAATAATAGATACAGTTTTGAAATATTCTGACATCAACATTCAAACTTAAAATTTCTAATATATGCATGTTTTTTAATTAATAATTCACACCCCCAGGTGTTCTCAAACCACTGTAAAATTCTTTTCTTTGGCTGTTTTCATTTCTCTTTCTCACTGAAAAATCTCTAAACATTCAAATGGTGACTAACATCGTCTGTCTTGCTGTGTTGTGGCAGTGCTGGAAAAAAAAGTTTTTTTTGATATTGGAATGATCAACAACTCGAACATGACATTTGTCGTGATTAATATGGAATCGCGCGGCGAGCGGAGGCAAATCCTCATCTATGCCGGCATCCAGCCTTCCGTGAAACAGTTCGCGACTCCGTTCGCGGCTGGGATGATGACGGTGATTCGAGGGGTTTTCGTCGTGTTCAACGGGAGGCTGACGACTTTGCGGTCATTGGCTGATGTGCCCATGAGTATCTTTCTCTACTGTTCGTGGGCATGCCTAGAACGCGGCCGCCAACGCGGGACGAGCTTGGTGGGTGGTGGTGTGACGGGCGTTGTCACTGTCTACGTTGACGAATCCCCTACGGGGTAAAAGCAATCCATCGGTACTAGACGAAGGGCGTATCGTGCGGGCGCCGTATGGCGTTACCTCTTTCGGGGAAAACTCCCGACTGTGACCCATATCACTGTTCGAGATGGCAGTCGACAATTACGAGTTAGATTGTCACCTGCGAAAAGTGCCTTGTCCACACGAAGTGGACCGTTCATCTCTTTGCACTACTCAGGAAGCACGCGAAACGTCTCGCCTGGGTGTCCTCACCCCCAGTCGGCACGTATTCGATTGCGCCGCAACGTGGACCACGAGGGCCAGCTGCAAAGCTACTCCGGCACTAAGGATCTGACCGTAAAGATCAGATCTGAACCCGACGATGGCACAGATGATCTTCACGGTCATAACTCTTGTGCCAGGCGAAGTAACAATAGGCTGACACCCACCGACGTTCCACCAGATGTGCAGGGCAAATCAGCCGAATTGATTTGATACTGAACATTTCCGATGAAGGGAATCAATCAATGGCCGAGGGGGCCCAAGGCGCCGCGTTCACTGCGGAGTTACGTAAGCAGGTTGTCACCGGTCTCGGGCACATGTTCGGTGACGCCGAGTCAAGTGTGTGGATAGATTTTTCCGATCACTCCAACGTTGGCGACTCTGCGATATGGCTGGGGCAAGTTCAAGTGATGCAAGAGCTAGGAATCGAGATCGCTGCCGTTGTTCCCACCGCCGCGTGCACCCTGGCAGTCATCGAGCCAACGTTGAGGCGGTTTCCTGACGCAACGGTCGCCATTCAGGGCGGCGGGAACTTCGGCGGCCTGTACAGCAATCACCATCAAGCACGGCTCGCCGGCCTACAGGCAAGCGCAAACCGAACAGTCGTGCAGGCACCACAATCGGTGCATTTTGTAAGCGACGCAGCCAAGGACGAGCTCCGGCAGGCGTGCAGAGCGCCCGGCCGCCTTGCCACTGCCGTGCGCGATGAGTTCAGCCTCAAGCGAATGCGAGACCTCGACCCCGCGGCGATTCTGTTGCCCGACATCGCACACTGCATCGCCCCTCTTACAGCTCCGCCCCCAGTCAAAGCTGTGCAGATCCTGCGGCGAACAGACCGCGAAGCCCCTCCCGCGCAAGCGACTGGTCTTCAAGGCAACCGCGACTGGCTACGCGATGACCGCCTGCAACGGCTGGCATGGAGCGCACGATCGGCTACCTACCGGGTGCCGGCCGGACGATCGGTCTTTAGCCACGTTCCCCCTGCGGTATATACCCGCATCGCACAACGCCGAGTGTCTCGCGGGGTGGCCTACCTGGCTAAAGGACAGACGATCGTGACCGACCGCCTACACGCGATGATTCTGGGATTGCACATCGGTCGGCGCGTCATCGCGGTCGACAACGCCATCGGCAAGTTGCGCGCCTACCACCACACATGGCTCGAACCGTTGGGGGCGCCAGTCACATTCGCCGGCAGCTGGGACGACGCTTTACGTTTGGCGCGGAGTGACACCTAGACCCGCCGATGCCGGCGGCCGCCATCGCCGGCTTGAGGACAACAACAGCGACTTTGCTGCACCGAAGTTGCCCTATCCGGCGAGTGCGCCGCCAACTCGTAGCGCTGACGAACTGCGGCCGCCCGGTGGTTCACGCAATCTGGCAATCAACTCGGTATCCCTGGTGGTTGCCGCACTCGCCAATGCCGCTCTCGGCCTGATTTTCTGGGCAGCCATCGCGAAGCTGTTCGAACCGACAGTTGTAGGGGCAGCATCGGCAGTTATCACCTCGTGCGTGGCGGGTTCTGCGCTGTCGAACCTGTCAATCGGCGCGATGTTTGAGCGGTTTTTGCCATTGACCGGCGACCGCCGTAGAACCTACGCGGTGGGTGGGTTCGCTACCGCCAGTCTGTCAGCGTTGGCTGTCGGGGTGGTATTGGGTGCCGGTCTGTATCTCATCGGAGGCGTGCTGACCTCAGCCTGGCAGATCGCCGCGGTCGCGCTGTGGGTACTTGTCCTGGGCTACTTCAGCCTGTCTGATCAGTTGGCGAACGCATTGGGCGTGGGAAGGTGGGCGGCGGCGAAGAACATCTCGCACGCCACCGCGAAGTTGGTGATGGTCAGCGTCCTGGGCATACTCGGGGTGACTCAATCGGACACCATCGTATTGTCGTGGATGGTTCCGGCGGCGGTCGCCGTAGCTGTGCTTTTGACTATGCTGTATCGGCGTGCGGGAAAACCGGCCACCGTCTCGTCACCGGCGATCGGACAGCTTCCCTCGCGACCTGAGCTGGCGCGTTACTTCGTGTCCTCGTACGTATTGGTGGCTCTGAACTCGCTGGCACCCACCGTCGTTCCGCTGGCGATCGTCGCTCTGCTCGATACAGAAGCGAACGCGTACTTCGCGGTGACCTGGGCCATGGTGGGCGCGATCTTCATCTTGATGGCCATGCTCATTGGCCCGTTCGTGGCTGAGGTGGCCACCGATTTTACGAACGCGCCCAAACTCATTCGCACCTTTGCGACGTTGATCCTGGTGATCACCGTCGGCGGAGCCGCGGCGCTCGTGGTGGTTGGACCATTCCTCCTGAGCTACCTCGGCCAGGACTACCGCTCGCAGGGCATGACACTGCTGGTTTTGGGTGCGGCTACGTTGCCGTTTATGGCGATCAACATCTTTTATGCCGCTTTGGCTCGGTTGCGCCAGCGACTCGGTCTCGCGATCGTCGGCAGAGTCCTGGCGGCACTCGGCGCCATTGGCGGCGCGTTCATTCTGGTCGCCGACCTGGGCATTGCCGGCGCAGGCTATGCATACCTCGCTGGTGAAGCCGTGTCAGCGACGCTCCTGATCATTCCGTTGTGGCGCCTGCTCCGTGGGCCAACGCTGACCTGAGTACACGCTGGGGGGCGATGCAATACGGGGCTGTGCCTGCCGGGCCGCGCCGTACAGGGCGCACGCCAACGCCACGATGCTCAGCAGAGTCGAATACACCAGGAACCGCTGCACAAGACCACGAGCGTCGTCGAGGTTGGTTTCGGCCAGACCTGAGGCGTGGACCACCCAACTTGAGCTGGCGATGAGCCCAAACAGTAAGGCCACGATGCCGGCGGGTGAGGGTCGGGTTTGACGCACCACGCGAGCGCTCGCGATCACCAACGTCACTGGCGTGGAGGCAAAGAAGATGTTCGCAGCCAGCGAATGAAGCACGACATGTGAGTCCAAAGGCAAAAACGCCAATCCGACCAAGCCAGCAGCACCAACAACCAGAAGAGCTGCCAATACGGCATCGAGTGCACCGCTTCGCGCCCAACAGATCGCGCCCACCGCCAACGACAGCCCAGCCACAGCGATCGACGCGTTCATCAGCCACGACAAGTTCACACAACCGGCCAGTGCACTGCACTGACCGGTTCCAAGTTCACTGATGAACTGCCCGCTCCGCGAATATCTTCCACGCCACCCGGCGATCACGATCGTCTCGACAACGAAGACCTGAAGCATCGATATCCATAAGATGGCGGCCACACGCGTTGCACCCGGTATCCGGGGTGGTGGCGTCCCTGGGTGTAGATGGCGGGGTGCGGACATCCTTAAAGATCCTTGGCTGACAGCAGTCGTACCGGGTCAGAGACAGCGTTCGTCATTGCCTTCTGAATCAAGTCGGCAGAGAACACGTTGTGGTGAAAGCATGCTGTGTCGGTGGCCCCACCGGTCAGTCGACCGCTGGTGAAGGTCACTGCCTCAGGTGTGGGGGAGTCAACCATGGCGCAGTACTGCCGCTGTGTGGGATCGGTGGTCGTCCACCCAATAGCTTCGAGCTGTGGTGCGCTACCCATGTCAGTGAACGCCATCTTCGGACGAGGAGATGCCGGTGCGTGCAACTGACCAGCATGAGCGTTCTGTGACCGGGTTAGGCGGCGACTCATGGCCACCTTGGCTGCAGTGACCGCTAGGTTCGCAGCAGGTCTGCCTTGCGCCGCTACCGATCGCATAGCAGCTGCCAACTGCAGTGGATCGCCCGGATTGTCTAGGGGCACTTCCAAACCCGCAGCGAAGTTCGACAGGACGTGGGCCTCCTGCGGTAGGTACCGCCGGCCATCAAACAGAATGTGCACCGTTCGATACGGGTCAAGACCGACTTCACGCAACGCGCGCACTTTAGCCGCCATCAACAAAGCGGCCGTCGACGTCTTCAAGTTGTTCGATTTTTTCCACGCCGCCAATTCCGCGAGCGTGTCAGCGGTGCCACGCGCATAGGCGGCAGTCGGGGCGGGCGTCCACGGGACCGTCGCCGGCTGCGACTGCTCGACGGGGGACTTCTTCGTTGTCTCCAGAGGCAGCCGCGGGTTGGCCTTAATCGCTCCCAACAGAGCTTGAGGTAGCGCGCGCGCCCGAGCCGGCGGCCGCTGCTGCCAAGCGGGTATGACGCCGGTACGAGTGGCATCTGTCAACGCAAGGCTCAGGTCCAACGTCAACCGGCCGTCGCCCAGTCCATGCTCAAGGAACACGAACAGCCGATCACCGGCAATGGTGACCCAGATCGGCAAAGATGTGTCCCGCTCAGCGATCAGCCGCGTCATGGTGGCGGACAAGTCCTCATCACTTACTGGATCAATCTCGGTAACTGAGCGAAGCAACCGCTGAGGATCAAAGCGCCATTTCGTCGTCGCTGGGTCAGCGACCAACCCGACGCGGCCCTGGGGGCCGCTGCGCGACAACGTTTCCAAGGCCGCAATCAGCCCCTCTCGCCCACCGAACTCAACGGGCCCATATGCGGACAGAGTCCATGATCCAGCGCGCGCAACATCGAGATTTGAAACGCGATAAGTCGTAGATGGCGTGCGATCGGCCATGGGTAAACACCCTTAGAGTCGGCGCAACGGGGCGCAGGTCAACGGAGAACTTTCACACACTGAATCGGCCATCAGGTGCGAGATGGAGTGTATTGCTATGTTGGCCACGACGCGGCACAAGGGCTGCCGCGTGCGCAGGATCACTTTCAATCGCCCACAATCCGGTCCTGCGATCGCCGAACACGGAGTCTTTGTTGCTAGATGTTCTTGCGTTGACATTGTCGGAGAAACCAGTGGGCACTGACCACAGCCTCCGCAATCTCGCCCTGCCACTCAAGGCAATGAACATCCACGTGACGTTGGCTGGCCCCCCTGATACTGCTCTGCAGCAGTGGTGGACCAAAGCCGGATTGTGGTACTTGCCCCTGGAGATGGCTCCGCGGTCGGGATTTCGGCCCAGCGGGGAATCCGGATACCTACCGGTGCGACAGATCGCCGGCCAAGTACCTCGAACGGCGGCGTCCGTACGAGCCATCGGACGCGCAGCCCGAGATTTTGATGTCATCCATTCCAACTGGCTCTTCAGCCACATCGATGCCGCCATAGCGGGCCGGCTCACCCGCACACCGGTCGTTCTCGAGCTTCATGACCTAGTCCCAGAAGGTCCCGGCCGGCACGCGGTGAGCGCGGCCGTGTCGACGGCGACACACAGCGTCGCCGTCAGTCATGCAGTGAAGGGACAGTTGACCTCCACGGCCCAAAGACGGACTTCTGTCATCCATCAAGGGGTCGACGGGGAACGGTTCCATCCATCACCGCGCCATGATCACGACGTGCGCCACCTACTCAGCGACGGCAATCCCACCCGTTTTCTGTGCGCGGTGATTGGCAGACAAGATCCGAACAAAGGTCTGCACACCGCGATTGAAGCGGTGGCCCAGTTGCGGCACGCAGACCTGGACGTGCACCTAGCGCTCGTCGGTGCGCCAGGGGAGGATTCCGGCGGCTACCAACAACAGATGCGCCAACTAGCGCAACAGCGCCTCGGTTCTGCACACACCTTTCTCGATCATGTGACCGATGTCTCACGACTGCTCAACTCTGTAGATGCTGTGCTCGTACCGTCAGTCGATGAGCCCTTTGGTCTGATTGCCCTGGAGGCCCAAGCGAGTGGCTGCCCCGTAATTGCCAGCGACAGTGGAGGATTGCCCGAGTTTGTTCGCCATAATGAAACCGGGCTTATAGCGAGAACTGACGATGCCGATTCTTTCGCCAACGCCCTACGAATCCTGGTGACTGACCGACCAGTCGCCGAGCGACTCAGTAACAATGCGCGCGTGGCGACCGAAAAGACTTATCGCATACAGCAACGTGCTGACGCGTTCGCCCTGCTCTATCAAAAAGCAGTTAAAGGATCTCAATGACGGCCCCTGTGTCGATTTCTGTTGTCGTGTGCGCCTACACACTGGATCGACTGGAGCAGCTGACTGCGGCCATCACCAGCGCACGAACCCAACTCCACGACTCCGACGACCTCATTGTGGTCATCGATCACAATGATGAGCTGTTCGAGCAGATCACCCCGCTAGTTTCCGAACAGCTTCGCGTCGTGCCAAACGACCACGCCCAAGGACTATCGGGTGCACGCAACACCGGGGTAGCGGCATCAACAAAGGACATCGTCATTTTCATCGACGACGACGCGGTCTGTCGTAGCGGCTCACTCGAGGCGCTTCGATCGCGGTTCCAAGCACCGAACGTGCATGCAATCGGTGGGGCCGTCCACCCAACGTGGGAGGGCGGAACGGCACCACCATGGTTCCCTCCGGAGTTCGGGTGGGTAGTGGGTTGCGACTACACCGGCCTGCCTGACCACGGCGCCGCCATTCGTAATCCCATCGGAGCAGCCATGGCCTGCCGTCGACAGTCGTTGCTGCGCGCCGGCGGGTTCGACAGCGAACTCGGACGGGTAGGAACGTTGCCCGCCGGGTGCGAGGAAACCGCCATGGGAATCGCCATCCGACGCGAGATAGCCGGGGCGACCATCGTGCGTGACGTCGACTTCGCCGTCGATCACTTTGTTCCCCGTAGCCGCCAAACCCGTAAGTATTTCACCAGCAGATGCCTCCACGAAGGCAGATCCAAAGCGGTACTGGCTGGGATCGCAGGAACCGAAGCAAGTCTGTCGTCAGAGAAGGCGTACGTGTTGCACACGCTGACCCGAGCCGTAGCTGCTGGCATTGCCGCCACGGGACGGGGAGACGCAGCAGCTCCCAGCCGCCTCGTCATGCTGTTCGCGGGGCTCCTTGTTACCGCCTGGGGCATGATCAGTGGCCGGCTCCTGCAGACGCCCCGTTCCAGTCGTCGCCGTTCCGACGGCACCACGACCCTCGCCCCCACCCGGACTGCCGTTCGCGAGGGCGAGCTGGTGTCGGCCGTCATCCCCTCTATTGGCCGCGACACTCTGGCCGACACTGTTCGAGCCCTACTGTCACAGGATTACAGTCCCCTCGAGGTGATCGTGGTCGACAACAGCCCTCACACCGGCCGCGTCCAGAAGGTCCTCCAGAATGTCCGCGATGAACGACTGACCATCGTCGCCCAACCCACCAAAGGGGTGTCTGCAGCACGCAATGCCGGCATCGCCCATGCCCGCGGGACACTCATCGCCTTCACCGATGATGACGCCAACCCGATGCCGGACTGGATTGGCGCTCTGATGGCCACCTTCGTCGCAGATCACACCAACACGGTGCACGCTGTCACCGGGCGAGTAATTGGCATCGACATGGACACCATCGAACAGCAGTGGTTCGAGAAGGCCGGCGTGTTCGACAAAGGGGAGACACCACTGGTGTGGACCACCGGCACGAGTCCTCTGGCCGGAACCCTCGGCCAGGCCCCCGACAGCAGTGTGTTCTTTCCGTACACCTGTGGCGAAGTCGGCAGCGGCAACAACGTCTGTCTCCATCGGACCGCCATCGACCTCGTCGGCGGCTTTGACGAAGTACTGGGCGCCGGCACGCCAACCCGTGGCGGTGAAGACCTCGACATGTTCCGACGCATTCTGGAAGCCGGTTGCACCATCATCTACCAGCCGAAAGCTGTTGTTGGTCACCACCATCGGCCCGATATGCAAGCGTTGAGCGACCAAATGTTCGGCTATGGGGTCGGAATGTCAGCAGTACTAACAAAATTAGCTGTCACAGGAGCCCTAATCCCTGTCCTCCAACGCATCCCCGCAGGCGGTCGATACCTGCTACACAACGATTCTGACCGCAACGCCCACCGCCCAGAGTCCATGCCCCGGTCGTTGGTATGGACCGAACTTCGTGGCTACATCGCAGGCCCAGCCGCCTACGCGCAGTCCTCGATCGCCACGGTGATCCGTAAACGTCGGGGCGCCCCACGTGCATAGTGACGTCGTGACATCCCCGATCTGGGTTTCCCAACCCCCGACCCAGCCACAAACTGAACCGCGTCGTCGCGGTGCGTCGCCGTTGACTCGTCGAGCGTTGTGGCTTTCCCTCGTGGTCGCACTGTGCACCATCGGCGTCACACTGCTTTCCGCCGCCGGCGAACAGGCACTGCTCCCCGCACCGGTGCGCGCGATCATCATCGTCGCGGCAACCTACACGCTGCCAGGCCTGCCCATCGCAGCGATGCTGCGTCTACCCGGTGTAGCCCTCACTACTGTGGTGGCCGGCCCACTGTCATTGGCAACCACAATTCTCACCGGGCAAACACAAATTGTCCTGTCGTGGTGGCACCCCATCCCCGTGCAGCTGACCGTCGCCGTCGCCGCCCTGCTTTTGGCTTTGGCAGGGCTACTCACGATCTCCGGCCCCCGGGGCCCAGCGATGCGGATACCCCGAGGATCTTGGGAATCATGGAAACTGCGTCTCCCGTGGCTTGTCGTTGCCGGGGCAAGTTTTGTCTTTTTGCTCTGGCCGTCCGATCCTTTGACCTCGAGGCAGCCGATGCTACCGGCATCATCACCCACGTCGGCCCGTACTACGTCATCGCGCTGCTGCTGATCAACATTGCAGTTGTACGGCTACTTACCAGCACAGCGATCGACGTTCCCCTGGCATTGGTCGTCGTGGCCGGAGTCGTCGTGATCACCTCAATGCTCACGGCCCTGGCATCTAACGCTGCGTCATTCCCCACCGCCTTTGTCCATCGTGGTCTGATTGAGATACTGACCACCGCAGGGCAACTCCCGCCGCCCTCGGACGCACGCTTTAGCTGGGCCGGGTTCTTCGCCGGCGCCGGTCAAATGGTTGAAGCCGCCGGATTCGCCACTGCAGATCCGTTCTTGATGTGGGCGCCGGTGGTCAACGAGCTGACCATGATCGCGCCGCTTTTGTTGATCGGGCGATTTATCAGTCCCCGACCGAAGATCGCCTGGCTCGGGGTCCTGATCTACAGCTACTTCAACTGGTACCAGCAAGACTATTTCGCACCGCAGGCCACAGCGACGTTCATGTACACCTCAATCGTTGCCCTCCTGCTGTGGCAGTACAAAGCCAGCAGGCTTCCCACCCGTCGTATCTCACGACACCGCGCGCCCAGCCGGGCCCGTTTTCTCACTGTCGTGCGTCGAACCCCTGGACGGGTCTGGGCCCGTGGGCCGGGATGGACACTAGCCGTCGAAGCCGTCCTCGTCGTGGTTCTAGCGGCCATGGTTGTGGCACACCAACTCACACCCATAGTGACAATCGCATCGTTGTTGATCTTCTCCGTACTCGGAGCAACTCGCTACCGATCATTGTGGCTGGTTGCGCTGGTGCTGTTCGCCGCGTGGTTCAGCTTCGGCGCATCGGATTATTGGATCGGCCACATCCACTACCTACTGGGCGATGTCGGACAGGTGCAGAGCGCTGTGGGTGGGGGAGTTGCTGACCGCCTGGGCGCTGATCCCTCCTACCAGAACATGCAGTATCTGCGGTTGCTCACCTCTGGAGTTCTCGCAATCGTGGCCGTAGCCGGATGGATCATGATCCGCCGTCAGCGAGGATGGTTACTTATCGGCCTGCTCGCCGCGTGCCCGGGCGGGTTAGTACTCGTTCAAAGTTACGGCGGCGAGGTCATCATCCGATGCTTCGTCCTGTCCTCACCTTTCCTGGCACCTCTGGCCGCCTGCGCGATCGCACGCCTACACAGAAAACTGATTGGCCAGCGGCGATCAAGGACCTTCGCCTACCAGCCTTTCAACGCTGGTGGCGCACCGACGCCGGACTCCTCCCGCCCCCAACCGTCACGTCTGCGATACGGCGCAGTGGCTACTGGTGCCACCGCGGTGCTCGTGTTGCTGTCGCTCGTGCTGACTGCCAATCGCGGGCTCAATACGTCATTCGAATACACCCGCAAGGCGCAAGAGAGGATCGGCTCGCACCTTTTGCAACGAGCGCCCACCGACACCACCATCATGGCGTGGGGCCCATCGCCCACCGTAGTTGGACCACGCCTGTTCACCGAGGTCGACATCAGCCGAGTGGGATCGCTGGAGTGCCTCGATGACCTGGTCGGTTGCACTCTCGACGAGAACCCTGATTACGTGTTCACGTCGGACCAAACACGGGCGGCTTTGATGTACCAATACGGCTACCCCGGCTCACGCTTAGACAACGAAATTAAACAACTGTTGGACAGCGGAGAGTTTACAATTATGTACCGCGGCAACGGAATTGTCGTCCTCAAGCGGCCTAACGTGCCATCGATCGAGGTGGCCTAGATGTTTGCCGCTTTCGAATCGTGGATCTTGAACCTGTTCGCTGGAGTGGCCTGGGGCATCCGCATCTACGGCAGCCACGTGCTGTTCGGCATCGCCGGAGTGCTCTTCGTGGCCATGATGGTGTGGCGGGAAGTCAGCGTGCCCCATGAAGGCAGATTCGGGCGAGACCCGGTGGCTAAGCTGCTTTTTGTGCTGCTGCTGGTGGTGCTGGCGGCGCAGGACTATTGACCGCCTATCGAATATTCTCGAACGCCATCTAGTCCGCTATTGTCGCCGCCACCTATGGTCACCAGCCGGGGGCGTACACGGTGACCCAGTCCACTTCCATGGCAGCGTTGCTGGGTGTGCCAGCTCGCGGGCACGTAGTGCCCAAATTCCACTCGGCGATCCGCTGACACGCACCGGCCTCGAGCTGCACGCCGAGCCACATTGGCGTCGCCGGCACCCGAGCATCGGACCACTCGCTCCAGATCTTCCCGTTCATGGTCATCCGTACGATGCCTGGACCCCACTCGACACCGACCACATTCCACCGGCTGAAATCGCCATTGATGCCTTGCATCACTCGACCTTGGCTGCCATTGGCGTTGCGATAGTGCACCGCGGCCGAAGCGGTGGCCCGCGTGCCGTCGACGCTTTCGAGGAAGTCGATTTCTGGTGGCCAGACCTCGTTCTTGGGCCAAAGCAGGAGGTGGAAGCTGACCTCATCGCTCTTGTCGACACGGAATCTCATTTCCCACTTGCCGTACTGCTGGAACACAGTGTGGTTGGAGACACCGCCGGTGAGCCAGCGTCCGTTCTGCAAGGTCGATCCCAGTCGCAGCTTGCCATCACCGACACTTACTTGCGAAGGATCCCACCAGCTGTTCGGATTGCCTCCTGGCTGGCCGGAGTACTTACCCCACGCTGACCCCAGGTCGCACCGGTTGAAGTCATCGACAAAGATCTGGCGCCATCCCGGCCAGGCTGTGATGTTTCCCCGGGGCGCGGCCGTCGTTCCGGCGCTGGCCGTGCAGGTCGCGGCACTCGCAGGCGAATCTTGCGCGCTCCACGCAAGCACCGCCGCTGCCAATGCGACCACGACGAGCAAACTACTGACCCTGACTAACAGACGTCGAATCATGGCGCGGCCTCTGTCTTCTGCGATCTCAAAAACGGACAGTTCTATGTTTAGCACTGTCTGGTTACTGACGCTGAAGATCAGTTTGAAACATTTGAGGGCGGCAGGGATGGCCTTTGGTCAAACAAGGGTGTTCATTTACCGCTTTTTTACAAGGCGGCAGCTAGTAAGTCGTCGCTAGTTTGCGGACTTCACGTTTTGCGCGCGGGTCCTGTTGACGCCGACGGCCAGGGCGGCGAGTGAGAGGACGGCAGATACGAGCTCGCCTGCCAGGAACCATCGGCCCACCTCGGCCAAACCCTCTCCGCTCGTGCTCAGAGAGATGCCGCCGAGGATGATGGCTGCGTTCAAGGTTTGTATCGCGACAGCAAGTCGTAGTCGTCGGGTAGCCCGCGCAAACGCTTGGTAGATGATGTAGATCGAAGTCAAGGGCAAAACTGCAGCAGCGTAATAGAGCAGGACCGCACCGTTCGAGCGGTAGTCGTCGCCGACCACCCCGAGAATGAACGGCCCGGCGGCCGCGAGACCCACGGCTCCCAGACAAGCCGCTGCGCCCAACAGGAGCGAGAAACGCTTGAGTAGCGCTAGCTGCTTGGCCGGCTCTGCGCTCGCCGCTTCAGCGACAAACGGCCCGATCAGCATGTGCAGAACGATGACTCCCGCGCTGACCATCGACCATGCCACAGCAAAGTAGGCGTTCTCTGACACCCCGAACTGAGCGACGACCAGCAACGGGACAACCAGCGGCACAGCCGTGCCGACGGCGAGAATCCCGACCGATCCGGCAAAATAAGACCACAGCTCGCGCGAGCCGGGAAGTTCCGCTGCCCGCTGCAAATCCACGGTCTGCGTGATGCGGCGGCGGACAACTATCGACAGAGCTGCGAGCCCGACAACAGCAGGGATCCACCATGACCCGACGATTGCCCAGGTGCTTGTAGAAAACACTGCGAAGCAGATGAGTATCACTAGCTTGCTCACCGAGTGAAAAACGTTCTTGTATGCGCTCCAACGGGCAACTTGCAGCCCGGTGACGATGTGGTCCTGGAGCGCGAACGCCGTAGTCACCACACAAAAAACGAGAAACGCGACGACTTCGGTGCCGCCTGTGAGTAATTTAGCGGTAGGACCTACAACAAGAATGAGAGCAGCGGCACCTACCGAAAACACTGCTACGGCTAGCTGACCGACGCGAATGACGCTGCGGCTACGACCATAGGCCAGGGGTAGAAAACGCTCGTAGAGGGCTCCCACCGAACTACTCGAGAGCGTGGCCAACATGACAGCTGTGTTGATCAGAGCCGACGCCGCACCCAGTTCGTTAGCCGGATACAGCCTGCCGGCAGCGGCCCAGAAAACTAAGCCGAGGACTCCTGTTACGGCCCCTGCTGCAACAACGGCAACGAAATTTGCTGTCAGGTTCTGGTTGGCCATGTCACCTGAGGCAACCGGCGTTTTCGCCGCGCCTGGTTCTGTCACTGGGACAGTCTATGAGTATCCAGGGTAACCGCGCCCCCTGATCTGCAGCTTCGCTGCTTCCTGCAACTTCCTGTGTTAGGTCTTGCAGGTTCTACGTGCTCGCGTCGTAGTAGGCGTCCATGATCTCCTTCGGAATTCGGCCCCGGATACCAATGTCATACCCCTGCTCGCGTGCCCATCCGCGCACCGCAGTAACCGACCCGTCTACTTCAGTGGCGGCCGATGCAGCGTTAGAGCGGCGATACTTGGGTGCTGTGGACCGTCTGCGACCACCGACCCGAGTCGACTTCGACAACAGAGTTGCTACAGACACCTCACCCGCTTCGATCCTCTCCAAATTAGTTGTGCCGGTGTCGATCACGTAGTCCACGCCGAGCCATGCCCATTCAACGGTGTGGAGATCATCGATATCGATTGGACTGCCGTCCAAGTCGTCGTAATACTGCACGACAGTTCGCTTCGCCATGCGACTAACGATAGTCAACAACGGGCCGATTCGGCGTCCGAAAAGACGAGACGTTTAATCTCATGTCCATTCCACGGATGACACGCCACAACTCTCATACACTATCGTTGGCGTGGGGCCACGGATAGTTCATGGAGTGTCGGTGATGTCTGAAGTGTGTTGGCGGTGCGGGCATCCGCTCACCGCGCATAAGCACTACCGCCGAGGTCAAGAGTGCAGCCTATGCCAATGTCCTGACTACACCCGCTCTCATTGGTATGACCGCCTCCGGCGGCCCTTTCGTCGCAGGGATTAGCTCGGTATCCGGCAATCCTCGATGTCGGATCGGGGCATCGAATGCAACCCATCGAGGTCGTCTGGCTCCTGGCATCCAGACGCGATCTTGCTACCTCACAAGATCGACGACTGCGTGAGCGGTGGCCAGTGCCCTGTGGTGGCCTATACGTCCGGCCGCTGCATGGCCGACGCGGATGCTCATCTCTCGTCGGACGTTCCATCCCCGAGATGGCGCCGAATCCCGCCCGGCGCACGTGCCGTCGGCGCGGCGAATGGTCGCCAACCATCTACAAGGTTCAGTTGCACAGCGTCAACCGCTTCGCCATATACGTGCTGCACGCACACTGCTGTCAGGAGACTCCGAACGCCGGGGGTCGCTATCGTTCGCATAAACAGATGAACCCCGCCTTAGCTAGCCTGCCCGGTCATCTAGCCTGCGGTATCGTCCTTAACTTAGGTAAAGCTGACGATTGCTCCACGGGACTAGGAACCAGATGACAAAGGCCAGTGTCACTTCGCTCTGCGACAGACGCCCCTAAATGCTGAACTCAGAAACAGTCAAGCTCATATCGCGCCGGTTGACTCACTTAACCTTAGTTGTTGCGACAGTTGCATGCCTTTGCGGCCCGGCTGTTGCATCTGCAGCCCCCATTGACCTTGGGCCATTGCTTCCAGGCGGAACAGGCAGCAGCGATGGCCCAGGCTCATCCGGAGGAAATGGCACGTCCGGGGGGTCCTGGCAAGCGAGCGAAGTCGCTCTAACTATCGCTGAAGGGTCGGTCGACACTACGCAGCTGGTCTGGACGTCCACGGCGCAGCCACGGGGTCAGCTGAACGCAAGCATCTCCGGTGCTTTGGCGGGCGTAGCGAGAGTTGAACCGGGGGTGGAGGCCACAAACGGGGCACTCAAGTTCCCGGTAGTAGTCACTATGCCTGCGCGTGCAGATTCTGAGTATTCCGGGTCGGTACAGCTGAAAGACGGAGATACACCAATCGGGCCTCCAGCAACTATTACGGTGACCACCAATTTCGGAAGCGCCACCACTATCCCTGATGATCTGGCGTCTCCTGCACCCGATCGAATTGTCTCATTCCAAAAGGCCGAACGGGTCGGCGACGAGTTGTTGGTAACAGTGGACCCAAGTCAGCAAGCTAGTATAATCCGCAGCATTGCCCTCGATACCGACGCCGTAATATATGGCGCGGACCAAGATAACGGTATGTTCCAATTGCGATATCGCGGAAAAAATCCCGACGACGTTGAGCTGCTAAAGAACACCGTCAGTCAGCATCCAGGGGTCCTCGATGTATCAAGCAACTACATAGGATACCCAGAAGAGCTCCCGAATGATCCCAAGAATCTTCCATGGTCAGAGGTCAACGACAGCAACTGGGGATTGCTCCAAATCAACGCGCCAGCCGCATGGAACGCGTTCAACAACACGCAATACCCCGAGACGAAAGTCGGTATAATCGACGTCGGGCCAGTTTATCACCAACATGAAGATCTCCTCGCACCCATTGCTGGCTCCGTCCATAATGGTACTAACATCGATTTCGCCAAACCTGACCAACGCGGCAGCCATCCAAGTCACGTTGCCGGCATCGCATGTGCAGCAAGTAACAATGGTTTTGGAATTACCGGGGTCGCGCAAAATTGCGATTTACGCGACTACTACCTGCCTGGTGCGGCCGAATCAAGCGACTTCACTCACCTAGCTTACTATCTAAAAGCAATGAATAGCGCAGGTAAAGACAGGCCGCGCGTGGTGAATCTAAGCGTTGGTTTCCATCCAGGAACTTTCCAGAGGCCTTATAAATGCCCTGGAGGGGACAACGAGAACGAACTGACCTTGACGAGCGCAGCCAAGGTTGAGATTGAAACGAAACTCTCAAGCGTCGTCAGAAAATATCCTGATACGCTCTGGGTGGCCGCAGCGGGAAATGCCTGTATCAACGTAGGAAACTCATTCCCAGCCGCGCTAGCGGGCCACCCTGACCCGTTGATAGCGGACAGGGTCGTGGCTGTAGCAGCATCAACCCGCACGGGTGGATGGGCTTCTTATTCGAACTTCGGTAATGGTGTCTCGCTAGCAGCACCCGGCGGCCAAGGCAGCGGCAACGATCTGATACTCAGCACGACGCCTTCTTGCGCTAAAAACGCACAGAAGGCGGGGGCGCTGTCGTGCTCTTCGGCTTACACAAGTAAGGCAGGCACCTCCCAAGCAGCCCCCTACGTCACCGGTACGGCAGCACTCGCTTTCAGCGCACAACCGACGGCGACACCGGCACAAGTAAAGCGATGCTTGGTAGACGGTGCCGAGTCTGGGGGGCGCTGGGTGAGCCGAGCTGACGGCCAAAGGCATTACATCGTCAATGCTTTAGAAACTATTCTCTGCGCCAGAGGTGAGCCAAGCCCCGGGGGTGGCGGCAACGGAGATTCTTACCGGGCCGAAATCCTGCCCTTCACATTCGACGAGGATTACGGCGCCCGTGACGTGGATTTCGATCCGGCGGGCAATTTTGTTGCTGCTCAACAATTCTTCAAATTGCTGAAACTCACTAGAGACGGCAAGTCGCAAACAACTTTGGCGCACGAAGAGATATTGCAGCCGTGGTCAATCGCCCATGACCGTTTGGGTAATGTATTCTACACGGATCTAACCAGTCGAAGCATTTACAAACTGGCTGTTGACGGGTCGGCGCCGCTTTTAATTTATTCGTTTCCCGGCCAATTCAGCCATTTGCACTGGCAGTTGGTCTAAACAATGAGCTCATAGTGGGCTCCGTACACCCCGGCAGTACATCAGTCGAAATGGATATCTGGAAAATCAACCCACTTGCGCCTAACCAGCTCGAGCGGCTCCCGTTTCCTGTCACACAAATCAATGATTTAGCCGTAGGACCCCTCGGGGAGATCTACGGAGCAGGTAGCGCAGGAGTGTGGAAACTAGCGCCGGGAGAAACCAATGCGGTCCTAACGCAATTCCCGCGAAGTGCAAGCGGCGTGACCGTAAACCCAGCAGGCGACATCTTCGTTGCATACCATGCAGACGGCCTTGGGACCATCTTGAAGTTGGATTCTGGCGCCACAACGCCCTTTGCGTTGCAAATTGATGCTCGCACGCCACTCGAGCCCGAGCGTCTAGCCACCAATGGCCGCGGCGACCTTATTGTCGCCGAGTGGACCGCTGGACCTGTATTTATCCTCAGAGGCGCAGCGAACTGACAGCGAATTCCGGTCGGGAACTCGTGTGAGCAGCTAGCTGTTCGTGGCTTAATATTCAGTTCTCAGTGAAGGCGGAACCGTAATGAAGTCGATTAAGTTTGGGGCGATGCAGCAGCTCAACGCCAGCGACGCGAGATGGATCTATCTCGACGCCCCCGAGTCGCCTGGGCTGATGGTCTCGGTTTACGTCTTCGCGCCCAGGTGCGGTAATCGAACCGACGAGCACGCAGTCGCGGACTACTTAACCGTCAGAGCACGGTCCATCCCGGTGTTTCGGCAGCAAATTCTTCGGATCCCCTACGACATTGACCATCCCTACTGGGTCGAAGCCGGCGAGGTTGCGATGTCAGAGCATGTTACTTCTCGTAGGCTCGCCGCTGGCTGGGAACCACTGTGCGATGCAATCGCTGCTGTGGCATCTCAGCCGCTCAACCTAGATGAGCCGCCGTGGCGCCTTCACGTTCTAACCGATCTGACCGACATCCCAGGTATCCCAGACGGGTCCGTAGCAGTTGTGCTTCAGCTTCATCACTCGATGACCGATGGCCTTGGCGCCGTTGAGATAGCGCGTCTGCTGTTCTCGACTGAACTCCCCCGCAGCTCGAATCAAATAACCCAGTGAGACCGACCCCTAGCCTTCGCACGCTTCTGCTCGTTCGCGGGGTCGCGAGAATCCCGTTCGGTTAGGCCGGCTAGCTGCTGGTTTCATGGCTACTGCTGTTGCGTCATCTCAGTCACGGAAAGAGGCAGCCAGCGGCATGTACTCATTTCCTACCCCTGTCCCGCGCTGGGCTATCAACGTCGACACAGTAGGACGCGCCCGCGTATTCGATGCGGTGACCCTACGCCTCAGCGCGGTGCAAACAGTCACAACTGTCATCGAAGGGGTCACTGTTAACGATGTAATGCTAGCGACTATTGGGGGTGCCTTGGCGAATTATCTTTCAGCGCGGGGCGATGCGATGACGTCCTCCTTGATGTGCAGTGTCCCCACGGTCGCCGCCGGCCCCCGTGTGCCGGGGGCACGAAACCACACAACGTTCTTGTTGGTGAACCTGCACACCGACCTGCCCGATATTGCCGAACGGGCTCGCGCCATTCGCGCTTCCATACTCTCCGAGCGACGGCGTAAAGCGAGCCGTGCAGTCCAGCGCACAGAGCAGTTCGCTGATCTCCTACCCGCCATGACTCACCGAGCTCCCCGCCGTCCTCGCCGAGCTGCGCAGTCAACTGTCATTGCCAACACCGTTGTTTCGACCGTCCCCCGAGGCTCGGGTTTGGAACTAGCAGGCATGCCGGCACACACGACGTTCGGTGCACTTCGGATCTACCCCGGGATAGGGCTCGCCCACATGATCAACACAATCGACGATGTCCTGACAGTCTCCGTTACAGCCGACCCGGCCGTCGTGTCCGACCTCGACCACTATGTCGCGATTCTCCAAACGGAGTGTGAGGTTCTGCAGGCGGACGGCCAGTCGACAGCCTAAATCCACCGTGGACGGCCTCTTCGAACACACTTGCACCAACACGTCAACCGCAACGACAGAGGCGTCGTCCGAGACAACCGCGTCCACAATTACACTTTCACGCGAACGGACTACAAGTACAGACAACCAACGAGGTCAACCGGGCCGATTTAAACGCGCTGTACGTTACGGCTAAGGTGCATCTGGCCTGCCGCCTCGCCAGCTCCTCGGATGCGGTGTTACATTACGCCTCGTGGCCACAGAAGTCAGTGTCGTCGTACCCGTGCACAACGAGGAATCGACAATTGTTGCATGTCTCAATCACCTTGTCGCCCAAACTCATCCGATCGCCGAGATCATCGTCGTGGACAACAATTCGGACGACTCGACTCGTGAGCTGGTGGAGTCTTTCGCCAAGAACCATGGCAACGTCCGCCTACTGACAGAGCCTGAACAAGGTGTAGTCTACGCGCGGAACCGCGGATTTAATGCTGCCAAATGCGAAATCATTGGTCGAATCGATGCCGATACCCGCGTACGCCCCGACTGGGCAGAAGCGGCAGTTCGTTACTTTAACAATGACGCGGCCGCCGACTGCGCCATGGTAACAGGATTATCTTTGCTCTACGACGCACCATTTCAAAACTATGCCGCACGCCAACACCGCAAACGCTGCCCCACCCCACGCGAATGGCCAACACCAAGTGGAAACAATTGCTTCATCCTGAAATCCGCGTGGGAATCGATTAAAGACTCCTTAGATACGCGGCTCGATATTCACGAAGATGCAGCCCTAGGGATCCGTTTGCGTCAGCAAGGTTGGACCATAATGATGCTTCCGGATCTAGTCATAGAAATGTCGCCACGGCGTTTCGTTGTGCCGCCGTGGAAGGGTTTCGACTACTACCGCGCTATTGTGCGAACTCACGAGGCGATGGGCCAAATCGAAGACGCTAAAAGGATCCGCAGGACCATGCCTCTGGTAGCTGTTGTCGTCACTGGATTGTGGATCGTCTATGGCGGCTGGGACCCTATGAAGAGACGCTGGCGGATAATGGAGCTGCTGACTAACAAAGGTGGACGTGTCTCACCGGTGACCTCATCGCCGGCGGCTGGACAAGCTCAATGAGCCCTACCTTGCTGATCGGCGTCCCGGTCTACAAACAGATCGAACTAACCCACGCACTGGTCCTCGACCTTACCCGCGAGGAAGCAGACTTCGTCATCATCGACAATGGCGGCGACTATGTGCCGCTGGCGCAGGAGCGTGTCATCTCTGCAGACACCAACCTGGGCTGGGCGGGCGGCTCGAATCTCGCGTTCCGGACAGCGTTCTCGGAGGGATTCGACTACGCGATGACGCTAAACAACGACACACGACTGTCTCAAGGCTTCGTCTCTGGTTTGTTAGATCGCCGGCTTCCAAAGGATGCGGGCATCATCTGCCCTGTATACGACGATTGCTTCAGCTACCCGACTCTCGCGTCTGTCTACCGCGGTGCCGCCGTCGACTATAAACCAGTCGATCGTTATCGGACATTACCCGTCGCAGACGGTACGGGAATGGTAATCAGCCGAAAGGCGTGGGTTGCGGCGGGGGAACTGGACACACGGAGCTTTGGCCCGTTTGCTTGGGGCGCCGACGCCGACTTGTGCCTCAGGGTGAGGCAAGCCGGCATGGGCATATACGGCACCGAGATGTCTTACATGAACCATCTGGGAAAACGAACGGTTCTGGCAGAACATTCCAAATTTGCGTATCACGCGAAGGCGGGATGGGCCATGAGTCGAGGCATGCGCAAGATATATGGGCGGGATTGGCGAACAAAAGTAGATAAAGCCACTACCGTTCCGGTCCACAGTCTTGTTAATGACGCGCTGGTGACCGAGCATGTGCCTGCCGACATCATTGCTGCGTACTCCAATTAAATTTGGTTGACCTGTAACGCAATAATGCGTTGCATGGTGGTTGCGGTGAACGTAGCTGCAGCGTTACCCACAGTATGGGCCAGTGCATCAACGCCTCACCTAGCGGGGGAGGAGGCAACCTGGTACAGCATAGTGCGCCTTGGCAATCCTACGCCGGGGGCGCTAGTTACTTCGCCCACGGCCACGTGTCATCACTTTGGACCACTGCTGTTGGGTAGCAAACATGTAATACTCCTGTTTCATGACGTCCCCCACCTTGTCGCTGGTCATTCCTGCGTACAACGAAGCCGATTCGATCGGTTGGTTACTCGAGTCCCTGATGACCGAATTGGACCAGCTCGACGAGATCATCGTCGTCGACAACAACTCCACAGATGAGACGCCGCAGATCGTCGCCGGGTTCACCGACCGCATCCCCCAATTGCGTGTCATCACCGAGAAGCGGCCAGGCGTCATCGCCGCGCGTAATGCAGGTTTCGACGCCGCGACCGGCGACATCATCGGAAGGATCGACGCCGACGCCAGAGCGAAGCCCGGTTGGGCCCGCGCGGTCCGCGAGTTCTTCGCAACTGCCGACGAGACAATCGGTGCGGGCACCGGCTTCTTCGACCAATACGACATGCCTCTGCAATGGGTGCACAGGAAGTTGCTGACGGTCGCGCTGAAATCGGCCGACAAGAAGGGCGGCGACCTTCCGTCGCTGTTCGGCGCGAACATGGCGATCCGCCGGACGACCTGGGAGCGCATCCGCCCGATCCTGCTCGACCAGAACGGTATCTTCGACGACCTCGACATCACGTTGTGTGTGACCGAGGTCGGCCAGCGAAGCGTGTTCATCCCAGGCATGGACATCAGCGCCTCGGGACGCCGCATGCTCTCGAGCGTGGAGGTGTACCGCAAGTTCACCGACTACATGCCCGCAACCTATGAGGCACGCGGCATGCACGAGCAAGCTCGCAGGTCTGTGGCCAACGTCCGGACGATGCGGGTGCTGCATCGCATCTTCTGGCTGCCGTCACGTGCGTGGGATCCGGTCAAGGGCCGGTACTCGCTGAAACAGCTGTTCTCCAAACACAAGACGAGAGTGCTTCCGTACGCGTCGTCCTGACCGCTCGTTGTCCAAGGTCCGTGAACGCAACAGGCCGCGGGACGGGTCGACCAACACCGAATGCGGCCGACGCGTCTCCAATGGCCTGCCGGCACTGAGAACACCTGAATCGGGGGCGTGGCGACAATGGTTGCATCAACCGCACACCTGGCTGCGGTCCGTCAGGAGGACTTACGTCGGCTGACCACGAAGTGCGTCTGAGCGCGAACACATAGCCATGCGCGGCCTTGACATCAACTTTGATGTCAAGGTCGACGGCCGTGTCCTGGGAACGCTGAGCGTCTCGTAAGGGGGGTCTTGAATGGCGGCCCAGGAATCATTCCAAAAAGGGCCGAGGCACGATTCCCATGGACTGGGAGGAATTCGCTGATTGGGCTCAAAGCTGATCAGGTCTATGGGGTGAGTTCGCCTCACCGTCCCACGGTCTCGCTGCCTTGACATCGTCGGGGGACGGCCCCGCGCGGGCATCGAGAGCCTGAAGGCCGCAACAGGGATCGAACCTGTCAATACTGTCTAGTAGGGCTAGCTGTAGTCCGATCGTTCGATTGGAGGAGCTCACGCCCCCATGATCTGATTGCGGGGGGCGGGAAGTGCACAGAGGGGTTACAAATTGAAGGTCCACTCGCTCCGCGCTGTCTGCGTGGTGCTACTTCTAGGGTTCACGCCCTTTGTGCAATCAGCAGCAGCCATCGCCGCTCCGAGCGATATCGCGCAGGTCGAGAGTAGCGAGACGTCACCGGTACCGTTTGATGTCACCGCTGGCTCAAACGCCTCCGATGTCGCCACCATTTCTGAGACATCGCCGACTGTCGTTCCCACCTCTGACGCGGTCGGACAGCCACAGGAGTCAGGGGCACCGGACACGTCCGAGACGGGGACGCCGGCTCCAGCCGGAGAACTCACCACCCCCGCGCCAGATACTGCTCCCGACGACGCGCCAGTCACGTCAGTGCCGGTGGCTGAGCCTGCCGATCCGAATTCGGAGGAGTCGAACTCAGACGACTCAACGTCGGCCGATCCAAAGCGACCCGATGCGTCGACGATCGCCGGCCTGCCAGACTCAGGATCTGGTCCTTTTGCAGCAGCATTAGTGCCCGGAGTAGCGGCCCGCAGCAGTGTCACTGTGCCGACATCTAGCGCCGACCCCGTGGCCTGGACGAATACCACGAGCGATGCGGTACTGGTCGAGAGCATAGTTGACGGAGTTCTTACACGATCCGTTTATGGCGCCGGTGAAACCTTCTCGATACCAGGATGTCCTGTCACGGCGAACGAATGCAATGTTGGGGTCTTTGCCAACGGTGGCGGGGGATCAGACCCGATTATCTACCGCTCGTACCATAAGCCTCCTTTTACGCTCGACACCGGAAACTACGCCACAAACTCTTTTGCATCCGGACCAGGTTTTGCCCCGGGACTTACGAACGCACCGAACGGGATGTCGTATAGCAACAACACAGGCCAGTCTGTAACAGTTGTGTTTGACAACAACACAGCAGAAGGACCTAAAACGTTCGTCGTTCCGCGGGGGAAAGCCGTGACCTTGCCTCTATGTGACACTGAAAATGGATACGGCTGCAAATACATCGTGGGCGTCGGCGAATACGATATAACAGACCCAGAACTCACCTCGTTCAAGATGCTAACTGTGACTGACGTGGACCGATACGGCTCCACGTTCACTGACGTAACGGGGAAAGGTGGACCGTTTGCAGCAACGCCGGCAGGAATCACCTACACGAACACTTCCGGAAAGTTCGAACAAGCCATCTTTCAGGACCACGCCTCAGGTCATTCAACACTGGTCAACCTGCAACCAGGGGACACAGTCATGTTCCCGAAATGCACGCTGATGGCGGGTAATACATGCGCATATACAACCGGGCCGCCGGACGAAGGCTACTCCACCCTCTATATCGAGGTAACCGACTCTCTCGTAGACGGCTCACCGACCCCTACGAAGACACCGACCCCCCGACCGTCGACGAGCTCTCCAACGTCGCCCGGCGGTTGGTCCTGGCCGATCAGGGGCGGGACGACCCCCCGGGGGTCCACGCCGTCAAACAATGGATGGGCTGCCCCACCGGAACAGCTCGATCTGTGCGCTCAGATTTCAGGGGCGGCGAAGGCACTCGGCAATTCACAGCTAGCGAATATCGGGTACGGCTGCAGCGGGGTAACCATGGGGGTGGCGGCCGGCCGCGGAAACAGCGGCGGCTTCTTCGCGACTGCGATCGGTCTAGGAGCCGGTGCTGTTGCAAATAAGGTGCCGTACCTGCCTGGTGTAGCGATAAATGTGTGGGCCTACACTGCCGGCCAGGCCGCGCAAACCGATTGGTCATCGTTTGGTAACACTGCCCGATACGCAGCCAAGAACCCCGGCGTAGTCGTTCAAGAAACCGTCAAAGCAACAGGTGTCGTGCTGAGTAACATCTGGCCAGCTTTCCTACCGAAATGGTGACCGCTGGGAAGCACGTGAGGCAACGCGTAGGACGTGTCTTCGGTGGTGATCGCATCCGGCTATCATCACGCCGCCGGAGTCGTATGCTACGAGACGCTTCGTGCCTGGCCTTAGCTGCGACGGCACTGCTGGTCGGTGCATGTGCATCATCGACGACGAAGCCATCCGTGAGCTCCTCGCAGAGTCAGCTCTACTCTGTACCTCCGCTTGCGTCAGGAACACCCGATGAAGCCAAATGTGCAGACGCCGACATAGTCAACAACATCAGTGTCGAGGAATATGCTCGTCGATTTGCTGACATCGGCGAAGCCCTCGACAAGACCCGGGGAGTTCCCGCTGATCGGGTGCAACAAAACCGGGTAGCTGCGGAAAGCCTCGCTCTGACCGGATCGTCCGATCTCATTGCGGCAACACCACCTGAAGGCCAAGGTAAGTTCGCCAAAGAAGTCTGCTCAGACTTCTTCACAGTCGCGTTCGGTGGCCCCAAGAAAATTACCATCCCTCCCACGTCGGTACTGTCGGCCGGATACGCAGCCTGCAATTCTCTGAAGTCACTACCCCCGGACCAACGCACTCAACCCGATAAGTCCGATCCGTCACAACGAATCGCAGCCGCAGCCCAACAGTATTTGTGTCCAAACCTCTAACTGCGCCGCGATTCACTCTCATCAACTCGCCAGGTGATCAGACATAAAGCTAGATTTCACCAAAAGTCGGCAACTTCTAGTAACTAGCTGACACCACAGACGGTTTAGAGCGCGTTAGGTAACGGCAGTGGCCAGGTGTTCACCCGAGACAACGCATCAACGCCGGACTGTGACTGGGCCCGGCCAGCTCCAACCAACGAAAGTGCGCTCTCGCGAAGTCTTCCTGCCCGGCTAGCCGTTTTAGAATGTGTGTTCCTTGGCTAAAGATCATTTACATCAAACCTCGCCCTGCGTAGCGTCCATAAGAACCGTTAGTCAACGAGAGGTATCCCAATGAAGCTGGCCGTCTTCGTCCGTCGAACCGCTCTAGGAGTCGCGCTTAGCGGGGCCGCCGCGTTTGGATTTGCGCCGAGCGCTGTTGCCGCGCCAAGTGACGTCACACTCACGCCGTCGGTTGTGGGGAACACCGTCACGATCTCAATCGCCAACGGGTCCGACAGGCCAGTCGCGTGCACGATCGCTGGCTTCAATGAGGGCAGTGACCCCCTCGTCGATGAGGCCGCCTTCGGCTACGCAACCCCGAATGACCCTCTTGAGCTGGTGCCGATGGGTAGCCAGAAGGCTGTTCAGATGCGCCTAGAAGGGGTAGACGAAAACGGCTTTCCGGGGCCGGTGGGTTCAACGGAGATCCCGGACGGAGACTACGAGATTTATTATGGTTGCCGGACGCTCGTGCTCGAAGGGGTAGAGGAGCCTGAGTATTGGGGCACCAACCCTCCACTAGACGATGAGACAACAACTTTCGCCGAGGTCATCCGGGTGTCAGTCCCCGGTGGGGACACCCCGCCGCCTGCGTGCAGCGGATCGCTATGCGGCCTAACACTGACTGATCTCCTGCCCGCTACCTAGCCGATCAATCCGTTCTGGCCGCCTGGCAGCGAACCCTACCCCCAGGTACACCTTCACCCCCGGCCGAGCGGCAGCAGCGATCAATAGATCTATGGGGGAGGCGTGAAAAGATTTGATTCACCACAAGTGGGTGTACGGCACTGCGTAAACGTGGAAGTCCCGGATTTCACCGGGCCTCGGCTTATCTTCGGCGTCTTGCGAATCCGCCCGCTCGTCGGACTGAAGTGGTTCGATTAGACGATCGCGAGAGCCTCGCGCAGGGTGCACGCTGAAATTAGAGTCTCGCCAGCTCAAGCGTTCGTCGGTGCCAGATCGCTTCAAGTGGTGACGTGAGACCCCCAGGCCCACAACGAGATGGGGGTCTCACGTCCTACCAACGGCGCAATCGGGCTGTCAGTGATCGCCGCGCCTGAAGACGTTAAACGTGGTGCGCCAAGCTCAGCGCGCCTGATGGCCGCCGGATGCTGGGGACTTGTGCAGTGCAGGACGGCGCTGTGGTCCATGATTGTCGCCATGACGTCACACCCGAATGGTTGGCGCGGGCGGATCGGTGTTGTCGATGATCACCCGTCGATCGTGGTCGGCTTGCGCGCAATACTCGACACGCAACATGATCTACGTTTTGTGGCTGGTGCAGCGACTGTGCCCGAACTGCTGCAGCAGACCCAACAATTGGACTTGGTGATCCTCGATCTGCGGCTCGAAGATGGGTCATCGCCGCAATCCAACGTCGAGGCCCTCCTCAATGTTGGGACCCCAACGATCGCCTATACCTCCGGCGACGAGGCGTATCTCGTGCGGTTGGCCGCCAGCGCGGGTGTTCGAGCGGTCGTACGTAAGAACGTGCCAGAAGATGAGTTGCTTAGTGCAATGCGGGCTTCGTTGGCCGGCCAGGAAGCTCCGACGGTGGATTGGGCGGCCGCGATCGACGCCGACGAGGACTTCGTGGATCTCTCGCCGCAGCTTCGACGCGTGCTCGAGCTTTATGCCTCCGGGGAATCAACTGCCGGGGTAGCGAAAGCGATGAACTTGTCAGCTGAAACCGTTGCCGACTACGTCGGCCGTATCCGCAGGAAGTACGTGTCGGTGGGCCGGCCCGCCCCAACACGATCACACCTGGTCTTGCGAGCAATTGAGGATGGATGGCTACCGATTCCACGACGTACGCGCCGCCAGCGCTGACGACCGACAGTCCAGACACGGCCCTTGACCGCACGGCCGGCCGCCGGATCTTGCGGCAATTCGCCGTGTTCATCGCCTGTGGCTACTTGGCCTACCTGATCTTGACGCTGCCGGCGATCACAGCGTCCCTCCAGGTCATGCATCTGGGTTGGACGATCCCCGCACTTCTCTGTGTGTTCGGACCAGGCCTAATTCTCGGGCCCCTGGCGTGGCGGGCACCAACTCGACGACTGAAAGTGGCTGCAGCGATCACCGCTTCCGGTTACGTCGTCGCTATCGCAACCTGGTGGTTTGGCTGGACCGGCGAACACCTCACCGGGAACACTGATATTTGGTTCTCGTATTTTTGCGGGCTGGCAGCGATAGCTGCCGCGCTGGCCTTGCCCCCGCGGTACTCGTTCGTCGTCCTCGTCGGAGTAGTCGTCTTGGCGACGGTCATCAACCACGCTGTCCGAGCGTCAGCGGCCAACGGCCCGCTCGTTCCCGACATAGCCTGGGCGTTCGCGTTTTCGTTGGTGTACTTCGCTGCTGCCGTGATGGGGATGCGCACAGCCGCGGTGCTCGATGACACTCGCGCCCAGGCGTACTCGGTCACCGCTCAGGCCGCGGCAGCCCAAGCGCGCACTGTAGAACGCCAGCGGTTCAACCAACTAACCCACGACGGCGTGATGTCGACGCTGCTCGTTGCCGCTCGCCAGGGAAACTCCGATCATCTAGCTCGCCAAGCGCAAGCCACACTCGCTGACCTCGACACCATGCGTGAGGGCACCAACACCACCGAAACGCTGCCCGTCGATGCCGCCGTCGCACACCTCCGACTCGCCATCACCACCGCAGATCCTCATGCGCGGCTACGAGTTCACGACAGGGGCCGACCAGCGATACCGTTCCCCGGCCCGGCCGTCCGTACCATCGCCGCCGCAACCGCCGAGGCGGTCAGAAACAGCCACCGCCACGCGAACAGCGCCACGCCAACGACCGTCACCGTCTCCCTTGATGATCTCAAGCTGCAGGTCGCAGTGTCCGACAACGGCATCGGTTTCGACCCAGGCACTGTTCCAGCCGATCGACTGGGCATAGCAGTCAGCATCCGCGACCGCATGAACCACATCGGGGGATCGGCCGTCATCGACTCCGCGCCAGGACACGGCACTCACGTCACCCTGTACTGGGAACAACAGCACTGGGAACACCAATGACAATCGCACCACCATTAGGGGGTAACGAGGACGTGCGTGACCTGCTAGGTATGCGCACCCGCGGGGCCTGGCTCATCGTGGCGGCCTACATCATTGCGATGCTCGTCGTCACCATCGCTACCATGCACAGCTTCACCACTGCCTGGCCGGCAGTCCTAGGACCATTGATCCTCATTGCGGCGACTGTGGCGTTGATGCTAGTACCCGGCGACCCACTTCCCATCTGGCCGACCCTCATGCTGACCATCGCTGGACCGGTCGCCTGCGCCCTAGTGCTGTCGGCCACTCCCGCAGTGCTCGACTCATCGCTGCAAACGTGGATTCACGGCGCCGGAACCACCATCTACTGCTACATGAACGTTAGAGGCCGCCGTATCGCTCCCTGGATCGGTCTAGCCGGCATGATCGCTGTATTCGCCATCTGGTCGACCCGAGCCGGCCATGGAGCCAGCTACGGCGCGAGCCTGGTCGTTATCGACGCCGCCCCGCTGACCATGGCGGCACTACTATCTTTCACGCTGCGGCCGACTGCGAAAGCCGTGTTCTCTCTACGCAATCAAACCACCGCGCGGATTGCTGAACTATCCGCTCAGACTGCGGCCGTCCAGGAACGAAGCCGCCAAGTACGCCATCTCGACACACTGGCGCGACCCCTGATGGAGCGCATCGCCAGCGGCGACACTCTCTCACTCGCCGAACGCAACCAATGCGCCCTGCTCGAAGCGCACCTACGCGACCGATTGCGCGCACCCATTTTGTCGACACTCGACCTCGACGACGCCGCGTACCACGCTCGCACTCGAGGTGTAGAGGTCGTGTTCCTCGACGACTCCGGGTCCAGCGAACCCGCTCCCGCACTCGTCGACACTGTGCACGCCGTCGCCTCTCAAGCACTTATCAATGCCCGGAACGGCTCTGTGGTTGTCCGCATGTGGCCCCCGGCGCGCCCCGTCGTGGCCTCCGTTCTCACCACCAACGACCGCGGCAGCGAGCGCGTCGAGATTGAAGCTTCCGGCACCGTGCACAGCACAGTCAGCACGCCACAATCGGACTCCGACGCTGGATAGCAGGTGAATGCCCCTGTTGACTGTCGCCGTGCGCAGAGAATGTGTCCCTCCCACGCTCGGATGGGCATGGAACACGGGAACTATTTCGGCGTTCGGGTCCACTCCTACCGGTTGACTTCAAGCCAGGCCCGGATTGCGAACGCGTTGTCAAACGTCGTTTAAGTTGATGACACCGTCTTGAATGGCCCGAGCAAGCAGCGCTGCCTTGGTGGTGGCCGGGCGGCCAGCGTCGGCATATTTGCCGCGTATGCGGGTGATGTGGGTGTTCACCGTCGCCGATGTGATGAAAAGACTTGAAGCGGCCGCCTGCTTGCTATCGGCAAGAACCCAAGCTCTCAACACCTCAACTTCCCGAGTGCTCAGCGATGGTTTGCGGCAGGGCTTGGGGGCAGAAACAAGACTTGTATGCATGGCGCTTCTATTCATCAGGGCCGCGTCGTGCGGCTATCGGGCTGGTGCATCGAAGACTAAAACGGCCCCCGGACTACGTACAGAACCCTCTTTGGGGGCCCCCGCATAGGGGGCTTGTGCCGAAGCAACGTGTGTGTCCGGTAGCTATGTCTAGCCACTATCTGCGGTGACGGTGCAGTCAACGCGTCAGAGGGGCAACGGGTACAGCGCCCCTACCAGCCGAGTGCTGCACCGCAATGTCAACGGCACCACTGAAACCCTCATCACCGTCGAGCGAAACTTACGGCTGCCAACAGGCGCTAGCCGTCAAGTAGAAAACATGACAAATCGGTTACTTCGAGGGCCTAGCTGAACAGCGCGCGCCTCCCGGGCTTAAAGCATTCTCGCCAGCTGAGGGTGTTAATCCGACAGTCGCCAGACCTGGACGCTTCGGATGGATCCGGCCGATGTCAAAGTCCGACACTTCGGACCGCCTGCCACGCGGCATGTTCAGTGACACATAAAAGACTTATGTGCGGTCCGTGAACGGCGTCCCGGTTGATCCCGAGACCGGCAATGTCAACGTCTCCGGTGGCGGCGGTAGCGGCATCAGCCTGACCGATGACGGCACAGGACTATTCACCATCAACTCCGGGTCGACGGGTCTGACCGACGACGGCACCGGCCTGTTCACGATTGGAGCCTGACCCATGGCCAAGAAACTCATCTCGATCGACGACGCCGCATCCGCCGGTACTCGACTGCCGTCCGCTGTCCGCACCGAGATCGCCGCGCTGCCGGTCTCGACGGCCACCAGTTCAGCGCTGGGCGGGAAGGCAGACCTGTCCGGCGGCAAGCTCGCGGTCGCTCAGCTGCCTGATCTCGCGATTGCCGACTTCCTCGGCACGGTCGCGAACCAGACGGCGATGCTCGCCCTTGTTGGACAGAAGGGTGACTGGTGTGCCCGCTCGGACACCTCGACTGTCTGGGTAATCAGCGGTAACACCCCGACGAACATCTCGTCCTGGACTCAGATGTTGTACCCGTCTGCGGGCACCGTGGCGGACGGGTCGGTCACCACGGCCAAGCTCGCGAACGACTCAGTCACCGGAGACAAGCTGTCGCCGTACGTAGAGGACGCGGTCACCAAGGCACTGAGCGCGGTGCAGCCGAACACTGCTCCACGTTCGCAGGCCAGCGTCTCAACGTCGGCGCACCAGCGTAAGGCAAGGTGTGGTCGGCGACCGACACGCTCGGCAACGGCGAGTGGGCGACGGGCGCCAACGTCGAGCTGGCGTACGCACAGATCACCGCCGACTACGCCATGGGGACGGCCGTCGCCGCGGTGCCGGGCCTGTCGATCACGTTCGCCACCACCGACCGGCCCGCCATGATCGAGGCATACCCAGCCGGTTTCTACTGCAATGCGCAGGCCACGATCTCTTACCAACTGCGCAACGCGGCAGGCACCATCCTGCGAGCAGGTGTCGCGAACTGCTCGACCACAACAGGTTTCGACTTCCCGACCTCATTGAAGCTCCGGGTGCCAGCGGGCACACCGTCGGAGACCTACACCCTGTTCGCCTGGGTCAGTGCGGGGTCACCATCATCGCGGTACCTGAACCCGAGCCCTCGCGCCGAGTTCGGGTCGCTGCCCAACGCTGCGTTCATCCAGGCAGTCTCGGTCTGATGGCAGCGATCCAGGGATTCACCCACACCATCGACAGCGCATCGCATTTCGTGGCGACCGCACTGCCCCGCGGCTGGAAGCGGGACGGCTCCCGGCCGGCGGTGCTGATCATGCCGGGTACCGATGAATCGTTCAGCTTCCCGTACCTGCCGACCAAGGGTGTGGCCCTGGTCGATCAAGTGGTGCAGGCCGGGTACCCATGTGCCCTGTTCCAGCCGACCACCACCCCCACTGGTATTGGGGATCTGTGGGCGAATGACAAACTGCTACAGCTTCATCGACGCTATGCGCACCTACATGCAAGGCGCGGCAGTCGGCGCGAAGGCGGGCAAAGTCGTACTCCTCGGTGTCTCCCAGGGGCGCTCAACGCGCTGGCCTACGCGGGCCGCTACCCGGCGAACGTCGCTGGCGTGCAGGCCTACCTGCCTAACACCTCACTCGCGGCGACCAAAGCGAACAGCGGGTACACGGCGGCGGTGAATGCGGCCTACGGGGGGAACTACACTGACGCCACCTACGGCGCACAGCACTCACCCGAAATCATGATGAACGCCGCGACGAACCCGTACACCATGCCAATCAACCTGGTCTACACCTCCGATGACCCGGTCATCCCACTGTCCTACCCGACCGCGTTCCGCGATACCGTCAACGGCCGCACAGGCACAGCCAACGTGCAGCTGCTCAACGGCGGTGCGGTCGGCCACGACTGGGCGGTCTGTTCAGACCAGGCGGGGGTGAGGACAGCACTGCAATCGCTACTCGCAGCGATGTAGAACTCAGGGTCGATGCAGTGCCGGGATGGCGCGGTACGGAACGAACTGGTGGTCTTCCGATCCCAAGTCTTGCGTCGAGACCTCACCCTTCCAGATCCAGCCCGTGCGGCGGTCCGTGCACTGGAACGTGACGCTCAGTGCTCGACCGATCCAGGTGGTCGGAATCGGAATCGTCCAGTCGTGTGTGTCCATCGAATAGACGATTGGCGAACCCGCCTCAGGTGTCGCCGACAGGATGATGTCTGAAAAGAGATGACGGTCAATTTCTGAGACCGCGAGGGCGAACTCCGTGGTCGGCTGAGGCGTACCCGGGGGTGAGCCGAGGGTAAGGCTCGGCCTAATCACGTTGAACTGGAAGTAGGGTTCGGTGTGGCGCACGAGCGACTCGGTCGCAAGGAAGGTGGCCTCTCGGCTCTCCCTTGCCGAAGTCGCGGCCTGCAGAGTGGAGTACGCCGTGAACATCGTTGCGACGGCGGTCGCGGCGCTACCGACTGCCGCCGCGAGTTCCGGGCTTCCCTGGATTGCAGCGGTGATGATGACGATGAAAATGACCGAACCGGCGAACACAACCACGGCGGCCAAGCGTTTCGATTCCACGGGGTGAGGTTACAGACCAGCGAAGACAAGGCAGGCAACCGTTACTCGAGGCAGCCTGACCGCCGGCACATTACGTCCGCCCTGACTGCCATGTCAGACCGGCGCCGCGATTGCGAACGTAACCCCAAGGTGCAACTCTTGCCGAATGCCCCTTGAAGACGACATCGAGAAGCGCAGGTCGGAGAAGGCTTCCGCATCAGCAGCTCAGAGTAAAAGCATGTCGGAGATCCGCGGACTGCTCGTAGAGTTCCATGACCTGATGATCCGTAATCGCGTTGAGCCTGAAGCCCTCTACGCAGTGAGTTTCGTACGCCAAGTCGAAAAGGGCCGCCCCTACGGACGCTGGCGATCGCCAAAGGCGGGGATCGACGTATACCACGCCGAACCAATTCAAGACGTATGGTTTTGCGGCACCGATTACCGAGACTGGGCCGGCCCAGACACGGGTACGGCGTTTACTCCCGATGGACTCGCCATTCGGTGGACTACGGACTACAAACCGGTCCGGTCTACGACAGGCGGAATTGGGGGAGGGGGTCTGTCGATCGAAGCAAGGTTCGACGGCCTCCGCGAGTGCGGAAGGCCCCGCTATCTCAGTGGTCCTGCCGTACCGGTCGGGTCCGTGTTTGTACCGGTCGGACCCGCATTCCCCGACGTGCGAGACGCCCGCGCAAAGTTGGCTGATCTCGCCGACTTCTACCTCGGGCGCTCAGAGCAGCGTCCGTCATGGTCTTCGTGGACGTAGGACCGCCCAAACTCGAGTTTCCGGTCAACCCGCCAGCTTCGCAGTCAGGGCGGAACGAACCTCGTTGACACGATCGTCGGTCTCGGTGCACACCCAGGGCCTCTTCGAACTCGCGTTTACAGATGGCTTATTTGGGGTGGTGTACCTGTCGGGGTCGTAGTACGACAGCGACCACGCCCCGCTCGCAAAGACCGTCAGAGAAGTCGTTGCGGCCAGCCGTCCGCCGCCATACGAGTGAATGCCGATGACCCACCGCTTGTTCGTAAGGCCTGTCGTGGCGAGTCGGTTCTGTTTCGCTAGAGGAATGAACTCTCGAACAGCTTGATCGATCTCGTCCCAGTTCCGCCGCTGTCGCGCCGCTTCCTGCTCGGCCTCGCGTTGGTTGGTCGCCGCCTGCTCGTTCCGCAATTTCGCTGCGTCTTCCGCCATTCCCATGGGCAACATTGTGATGGAACCGCTGGCCGAACGCTGCGCAGAGTCGAGTGTGTTCACCTGTTCGAACTACTTACCCCCGGCCACCCATAACGGACGGGGAGCCCCTAGGCAACTTCCACAAACCGACCCGCGTCAGCGTTGAGAGGTTCACACTCGATGGCACATTCGTCGGGGAGAAGCCGAGGCCAGAAGCTATGCGAACAATCACTCCAAGACCGCTAGCCAGCGCAGCCGCCGCGACCGTCGCAGCGGCCGCCTGGGCCATCACCGCACCAATCGCTGCGGCCGCACCAGGAGACGTCACTCTGTCGACTCCGTCAGTCAACGGCAACACCGTAACCGCGACGATCGCCAACAACTCTGCTGACGACATCGTCTGCACCAGCTTCGGCGCCGATGCAGGCAACCCGAACCCTGCCACGACACAGTCCGCGAGGCTCCTTTTCGACACGCCAGAGATCCCTGCAGGCACGACCGGGACCTACACCTACTTGGTCTACGACGGCGACGCCGGAACGAGCGCTGGTGTAACCGAAATCCCCGACGGCTACTACGACATCTACTGGACTTGCACAGCGGCGCTGCCCGGAGACGAAAGGTGGGGGACGCCGCCGTTGTTGACCGCGGAGGAAGCCACCGCGACCCATTACCGCAACATCCAGGTCGGCGCGCCTACGCCAGAACCGGAACCCGAACCCACGTGCTTCGGCAGCGTATGCCTGCCCTAGCCTGACCAATTCGGTTCGAGCGGTCGGGGCATAAGGTCCGGTCTACCTGCCGCCGCAGCTTGACCAGCGATATCCGCCGGATCAGACCTCGGACACCCCGCCCATAACGCTGATTCCTCCGGCGCGCCGACTTCTCCGCGAACCAACCAAATCATCGTGCGGGAAGGTTTATTCGGGCGAGAGCGTGAGGCCCCCGTTGGAGGTCGGGGCCGTAGGGGCCTCACGCCCCCACAGCTTGTAGTCATATGTGCCCGACCGGTATCGGCTAAAACGATCGATGGGTCCGTCAGCAACGTTTCGTTCTAGGCGTAAGTGCCAGGGACCCACGGATCCTTGAACTGTATTTCGAGTGTTGGTTGCCAAGAACTCGTCTAACGCACACCGCAGTCGTCCGTGCAGTCGTAGAGTCCGTGTCGTCAAGTGGCTGAGGTCGGGATTGCTGTCCATGCCTGTAGCTGATCCGCTACAGCATCACTCCGAGCGCCGACTCCAGACACCACTTTCATTCCGCCACCGACGGTAGGTCCGACTCGATGGCGCACTGCAACAATGATGCGGGCGCCCCTCGGCGCTACCGGCAGCGGCGACTACCGACTGCGCATCCCATTCCGAAAGGTACTGCTATGACTTCCACATTCGAACTGGCTCTGCTCGACGTCTTCCAGTTCATTCTCGACAACGCCGACTTCCTAGGCCTGCTGAGTTCGTAATGCCTCTCAATATGTAGGCGCCGGCACCAGTCCGACTGTTGATCAAATGCTTTGATGCCCCGGTTCATCCGCGAACCGGGGCATCCGGTGTTTAATTCCCGTGGCGTCACCAGGGCCGCCTCGGTTCACTCATCAACGCCGCACAAGAACTAAGGCGGTTTCTTGTACTGGGTGCAGCCTTCATACACTTCATACGTTCAGTTGACGAGCTATGGGAACCTCGGATGCCAGACTGACCTATGCACTCATGCCGCGTTGTAGGCGCCGTCGTTGTTGCCTTAATGACTGGGCTACTTCTAGTGGCGTGTTCGGAAACCTCCGCGGAGAGAGCGACGGGGTCGCAGTCACCGTCCTCGTCGCCGATCGCGCAGTCGTCCTCTGCGCGGGTGGCGTCAGCCGGTGATAGTTGCGGCACAGTCGAGTTCAAGGGCCAACCCGGGGAAGTGATGGTGGTGCAGGGGACTATCGATTGCGATGCGGCCCAGAAACTGATCGCCGGCGCCTTCGACAGTATGCTTACGAAGCAGCTTAACGGAACACAAGATTACCTAGGTTGGCAATGTGGCATGGTCGGTCCAGATCCCGAAACATCGAGTGCACCGTACGACTACCATTGTGTTTCAGCAGATCGCCTCACCATCGTTGCTCACGACGTTCCAAGTTCTTTCGATCCGGTGTCTCCGGCGCCGGCCGCTGATGGCACACCCGCCGATTGCGGCCCTGCCCCTGAGTTCCCCAATCTAACGGTCGCCACATCTGGCGAGCTTATGTGCCAAGATGCGGTCGCCCTGGTTTCTCGGTACGCGTCCGACCCTCGTACCCAGCGAGGAGACCGCGGAGCACAAGTCGACGAGTGGGCCTGCAACATCCTCGGTGCAACGGAGGCTGAACGCGCAGGACATGTCATCATCTGCGCGCGCTCCGACGGGGCAGTAGTTACAGTCGGGCCCACCGCCGGTCAAGGAGGAACTCCCTCGGGCGCCTCAGAGTTGTGTACCGCCCGCGTCGAGGGCACCGACGGCGTCCTGACGATTGTCGGAGGGGCACTAACATGTGTCGACGCCCAGGAAATCGTTGCGGAGCGAAACGGCCAAATTGGCTACTTTAACAGACCGAACGGAACGGCATGGGCGTGCGGATCGGGCGATAATCTCGGCGCGTACGAGTGCTATTCAACCGGCGGACCCGAAAGATTTGTCTGGGAGCCAGCAACGTAGACAGGCGCCTCAGCAGGCACCAGCCGGGCTCCGTTCGGTCAAAGCAGGAACTCGGCAGACTATGTGGGTGGCGTTCGTACGTTCGGTGGATGTCGACGGGTTCAGTTGCGAAATAGGGTTTACGGAGTTTGCCGGGCAAGTTCTGCCCTAGGTCTCAGGGGTGTTGATGACGCTTAGCCGATCGGTGTTGTGTTCGCGTTTGGTGGCGTTTGCGGCTGCAATCACCATGGTGTGCGGACTTGGGGTGGTCGCACCGCAGTTGGCCGGACAATCGGGTGCCGATCCGGCCCCTACCCCTGCGAGGACTGTTACTTCCCTTGCCGCTGGGTATGAACACACATGCGCGTTGATGTCGGGCGGCACGGCCAAATGCTGGGGCGGTAACTCGAACGGATCCCTGGGGGACGGCTCCACCTCCGACCGGTCGACAGCCGTCGACGTTCGCGACCTCACCGGTGCAACCGCACTCTCTTCCGGCCGGTTCCACAGCTGCGCGGTGTTGGCCGACAAGACAGCCAAGTGCTGGGGCGCCAATTGGAATGGACAGCTGGGGGACGGCACCACTCAAAGTCGACCCGCGCCGGTCACCGTGCCTGGTCTCGTCGGCGTAGTCGCCATCGCACCAGGCACCTATCACACGTGCGCCTTGGTATCTGATGGAACCGTATATTGTTGGGGTAGCAACGATTACGGGCGGTTGGGGGACGGCACGACCACCGGTCGGTCGACGCCGGCTGCTGTTCCCGGGCTCACGAATGTCACGGCCATCTCTGTCGGGGATGCTCATACGTGTGCGTTGGTCTCGGGTGGCACCGTCAGATGCTGGGGCTTTAATAACAACGGTCAACTGGGGGACGGGACGACCACCGGTCGGTCGACGCCGGCTGCTGTTCCCGGGCTCACGAATGTTACGGCCATCTCTGTCGGGGATGCTCATACGTGTGCGGTGGTCTCGGGTGGGACCGCCAAATGCTGGGGCTACAACGGACATGGACAACTCGGGAACGGCGCTACCACCAATCAATCAACACCGGCCGACGTTGCCGGCCTAACCGGTGCCACCTCGCTCGTTCCGGGCAGGTACCACCACACCTGTGCACGGATGTCTAACGACACCGTACGATGCTGGGGCGCCAACTGGTCTGGGCCGCTGGGGGATGGCACCACGACGAATCGGCCGACGCCAGTGGAGGTACCCAGCTTCGCTGACGCCGTCAACATCACGCTGGGAGGTAACCATACGTGCGTCCTGTTGCCCAGCGGGGCCGTCAAATGCGTCGGTGCCAATGGACAAGGGCAGCTAGGTGATGGCACTCGAACCAGTCGGTTGGCGTTAGTGGAGGTAGACGGCCTGACTCCATCCACTAAGCACGACCCGCGGAACGTTCCGCCCGGCAGTTCGGCCGACACAGACTGGTGGGACCTACCCGACTCAGATCAGGACGGAATACCAGATTTCTGGGAATCCAACGGCGTGTGGGTGAACGACTCCCGGTTAGATCTAGCAGCTGCCGGCGCCAGCGTCGGTGAGCGGGATCTGTTTATTTATGTGGACTACGAAGAAGGACACGAGTTCAATCAGAAAGTTTACACCCACATTAGGGATACCTTTTCGCGTGCGCCGCGGCAGTACGACACCAAGGTCCATTTCATCAAGGGAATTTCTATACCGTCCGACGCCGCGTACCGCATCGGTTGGGAAAAGAAGGGCGGCAAAGATGCACCACACCTTGGGCCTGATTTGTCCGCAGCAGCCGATGACTACGGGTTTACCGACAAAGGTTGGGCCGGCGATAAGCGTGTACCTCAACTGGCCAAGTACTTCGTAAATCTCGATCACCGCAGCGGACCAACGATCGGTTACGCCTCCATCAAAGGGGGCGGTGGGTGGGTTGCCTACAACGTCCCCGATCTCTGGCAAAAATACCTCAACTGGAGCTTCTCGGACGCCGCGGTGCACTTTAGTGAAGCGTCAAACCTCCTCCATGAGATCGGGCATACCCTCGGCCTCGATCACTACGGAGACCACTCATGCGCCAATTGGAGAGATCCGAAAGTCCGCGACGACGCAGACAATCCGAAGTGTCAAGCTGGCGCAAAAAACTACAAGAGCGTGATGAGCTACGCGTACAACGTGGTGGGAATCCCCGAGTACGACGGAGACAAACCTAACCGGACTCGAATGGACTACTCACGCGATGAAGACCCATGGCTGGACTGGAGCACCGGCCCGCCTGTCGGTTATCTAACTTTCGTACCCGGGCAATATGGGGAGGTACCCGACTGGTACGCAAAAAGAGCAGCAAGAGGCCAAGGATCCGACCTCGAAGGTAGTGAACCCGTTAGTGAGTCCAGCGACGCAATCTTGGCAACCACTCTGCCCTCGGCGTTCGACGCGTTCGCCGCAGAGTTTGGCGTAGCCGCCCGGCCCGACTTTCCGACAGTGACCCCGCCGTCGGAACCTATTCTCTACCGCAACGATCCCGTAACGGGCGTCCTGAACGCACGTGACAACGCCGGTTCGAGCCTTGAGCTGGTGGCGGTCGAGGGGCCCGATCACGGCACAATCGCTTTCGAGGGACTCACATTCACCTACACTCCGAAACCCGAGTACAGCGGCGCGGACAAAGTAACGGTCCGCGCCACAAACGGGACGTTCTCGTCTGAGCCAGCAGAGCTGACGTTTGAGGCAACTGGCTCACAGCCCACCACGACAACCACACCGATCCCGTCCACTACAACGAGCAGTCCTCCAGCGTGCAGCGGCTCAGTCTGCTTCGGCAGGTAGAGCCTGCGACTGCACACCTGAGCACATCAAATGAGCGATCTGGGCTCGACGGTAGCGACACCTTCTGGCTCGTGACACAGGATGTTGCCGTAGCCGCCAGGTGAATAGCGCTGCGGTCAGAGGGGTCGCAGGCCAGGAAACCCGATGTAGTCACCGATACGTGCGCAGAACCTCGTGGACGCTCCACCGTGGTGGGGATGCCCCACCGGCCAGTGTCGAATAACCCCGTGGACGTGCAGCCCGACCTGCTCAATAACGCTGCGATGTGTTGCGCGAAACAGTATCCAATGGTGCCCGAATGGTCTATGAAGTTTCTCATCAATTCATGCCCTGCGCTGGTACGACCGCAAGATCGGGCGGCGCATAGATCGCGAGTCTGCGCTTCGCCAAGATGGTGATTGTGCGATGGCCGACCCCTGGGGCGTAGCCCTGCGAAATTTGTGGAACTACCGGACTACTGGGGGCTGCATTCGCTGCTTCCGAAACAACCGTGCTTGCTCAGGCCGTCGTCACGATCGCCGCCGATGACAGACTGCGTCGAACCCCCCGTGTTGCCGGGTACCGAGTATCCATGAGGCTCCACTCCTTCGTTAAGGATTGCTCGACGTCTTGTGGTTGTTCACCTAGATCAACGCCCGGGGAGCGAACGCGAATCTGGGCCTCCGTGACGGAGCTACTTGGCTTACTAACTCTTGGAGCGAGAACCCTGCAAGAAGCATCTACAGATCTATGCGTGCGACACCTCAGGCTTCCAGCACCAGACAACGTCTGCAGGGGCGCGGGTCCCACGCCGCGTTCACACCGGTATGGCGTACAGCAACAGAAAACCGCGGCCTCTTGTTGGTGAGGTCGCGGGCCAGCTGCGGACGGCCTCCGGCGTGCTGGTGGTACTCCAGACGAGTCTGTAGCGGGCCGGCGGGGATGCAGGCGCGGCATTGAGTGCGGCATCTAGGTGTTGATAATTGAGTCGCCACACATTCCGAATCGAGGAGGGTCGATTGCGCCTGTCTCGCAGTTCCTGTGCAATGCGTGAGCGGTCGGAGAAATCGTCGATTACCATGCATCGGCAGTAGTATGCCAACGTTCCAATCTCCCCAGCGGTGGCTATTGCAGAACCCGGTGCTAGCCGTCGAATATCAGCTGAGATGCGTTGATACTCACCGCTGGTGGCGTGGTTACTGCTGATCGGGGCTATCTGGCGGTCCCACCCCGAAGCCACGTAGGACACCACCGACATTGTGACGGCAATTACCGTGATCCAGAACGCCATTCGGACGCTAACGGTAGCTATGAGGTAGACGGTGGCAGCAACAACGAATGGTGCGTAGTACCAGTGATACGGCGGGACGCCGAGCAAACAATAGACACCGCTGTAGATCAAGGCGCCGAAGAACCACACCCCGACGCGCGTCAGATTGCGGCGACGGATGAAGACAATGATTGCGATAAGCGGCAACATGAACGCACCTATTGTTGCCATCGGTTGATGCCAGAGATAAAACGCTGGGCCGCTGAGAAATGTCCAACCCCCGCTCCAAGAGCGTTCTGCGGTCTTGAGTACGAGTGTGTCGGGTAATAGGGATCCAAACTGCAACCAGCTCCACACGTACCACGGTGCGGCAACACCAGCGGCAGTCGTGGCAATAATAAGTACGCGTTTGACCGACCGCTCCCGCCACGTCTGCCCGCAAACAATGATCGCTGCAATGATCACCAGATCGAGCCGGATGATAGCGATGACACCGCAGAACAGCCCGGCAGCTACAGCGCTGTCTCTGATCCCAGCCAGCGCAGCGAGGGTCACTGCGCTAAGCATGACCTCCATGCCCACGGTCGAGACCGTCAGAGGGTTGGCAACAACAGCCACTGTTGCCAGCAACGCCGGCCCCGACGGCATCAGCCGCACCATACTCAGATACAGCCCCGCGCACGCGGCCACAAACAGCAGCCCGCACGCGGTGACCGCATTACCGGTAATCATGGTGAGCCCGGCAAGCAGCATCACATTGAGTGGCGATGTAGCACTGTTTGCGGAAAGTCCTGCAACCAAAGTCCATTCGCCGGTCTCAGCGAGATTACGGGCGTACGACAACGTGATGTAGCTGTCATCGATGAGATGGCGACGCGACAGCGCGAAGGTTGCTACGCCCACAGCGATGATTACCGCGATGGCCCGTATGGAGGAAAACCGATGTTGACCCCACCCCACCCCGCGGCCAGCACGTATCGAGCTGGAATCAGCCGTCATATCGCTCCTAGCCCTTGGTCCTGCGTGCCGTCACAATAGCGGGCCACGCGGGGCTTACAACTATGCCCGGCTGGTCTTGGGTGGAGCGCGTCATCGCTATCAGCGACGCAGTGAAACGGGCAGCATTCTGCCTTAAACCGGTGTGTAGTCGGGTCCGTAACGAACCGTGTGTGCGCTCGAGCGTGGCTCACCTCGCCCCGCGAGCTCGGCGTCTAGTCGGGCTCTACGCTCCGTGGAGACGGCACTCAGACACGATTGCCCCCCTATATGACCGCGGGGAGTGCCGTGTGCGCTCTGACCCGCAGTTCGGGTCTGTCGCGCCAGCTGGTTCAGTCATCGCGGGAGCAGGGGGATGGCTAGAATGAGGGCTCGGCAAATGAGGATAGCGATGGTCGTGGCCAGCAAACGGTGGAGAAGCTTGGTGTCAACTGCAGGTGAGATCGGCTGGAGCACAGCCGCCGGTAACAACGCTGAGGCGACTCTGGCCGCCGGTACGGTGCCAACGAGGGATGTTGCGCATGCTCAGTCCGAACCCGCATTGGTTGGTGGACAGTGGGGTGGCGTCGTCGCGGTTGCCGTCATCATCGCCACTATCGTGATAGTGCTGACTGTGACTGTGGGTGCGTTGCCACTGTAAGTAGTAGCATTGCCGATCACCGCGCGGGGGATCAGTCGAATGGAACCATGCAGCTGCCACGGTTGCGTCAACCGGCTGTATGTCTCACAGCAACCGATGTCGGTGTTGACGAGAGGGCTATTCGTCGCGGTCGATCTCGAAGTCGGCGGCATCAAGGAACAGCAGGCTTCCACTGTCCAGGGTCACTGCGTAACGACGCGGCTTGATACTGGTTCTCTGGTCGAGTTGCACGACTGCACCAGTGGGTATCGGCCCTAAGTCGTCGGCCACAAAACCGGCGCCGCCGCCACTCGACGCCTTGACATGCACCCGAGTTCCCGTTGGCACCCCGGGATCGACCTCTGGCGCACCGCTGTCTGTCATAAACTGCAGTATCTCAGATAACGCCGCGCGTGCGTGAGCGGACTTGCGCGCCCTCACTAACAGCTTGCACACGACTTGTGTAGACGTCGGCCCGAGTATCCCGTTGATTACGGGCGGTCTCTCGACGTTTCTAGCTGGCTCGGCACCTGGTCAGTGGCTCGTCGGCAATAACACCGCCAGCCTGGGTGATGACCAATGCCGTAGGGACACGGTTAACTGAAATAGCCGGTCGCGACTTCGAAGGTTCTGCGGCAGCGCGTGGTCGAGCTCCGGGAAGCGCAGCAGGATCGAAGTCGGCAGTACGCGCTAGGTCGTACGGCCGAGTGCAGTGCATCTGCTGGACGCCGGACAAATACGCATGTGGCGAAATTGGTTGCGTACTCGATGGGGCCGAGGTCGCTGCAGTTCGTTAGCAGAGCATGCGTTGGATTCCGGCCGCGCGGGATGTACGTGCTGGGGCAGTGGGTGTGCAATCCTGCTAGTCGAAGGGGCAAGGCCTAGACGGCCCCATTCAGGGTCGCCAAGGCGTGCGGACCCGTCGACACCTTCGAATGGGGCTGGTTCGCTCAATGGGGATTGGATGATGCGCTGATAAACGATGTGATGCAACAAAATGCTCCTGTGGTCGGGCGTGCTCGTGCGCGCCTAGACGACGTTCGTCAGATGTTGCGGGACGGGTCCTGCTCAATACTGTCGCTAGACATTTTTGACACCGTGCTGTGGCGGCGGGTGCCGCGCCCTACCGATGTGTTCGCTTTGCTGGGGGAGCGATTGCGCCGCGAGGGGGCCCTTGCTCAGTGGGTGGATCCCTCTACGTTTCGGAGCTTGCGAATCCTGGCCGAGTCGAACTCCCGCGAGCGGCGCGGTGCCTTGGGCCCCGAGGTATCGATCTACGACATTTGGCGGGAGATGCCGACCGAAGTGCTGCTGCGCGATGACCTTCGTTTTTATGTGGAATCAGAGGTGGACGAGGAACATCGGGTCTTGGTTCCAGACCTCGACATTGCTGAGTTGGTGAGCCTGGCGCATGCGCATTCGATCCCGATCATTTTGGTGTCTGACACCTACTTCTTGCAGGAGCACCTGGACCGTTTCCTTGATCGCACCCCGCTGGAGCCGCTGAAGTCCGCGCAGGTCTTCCGCTCACACGAACACGGTGTCGACAAGGCCCACGGACTATGGAAAGTAGTCTTTAAAGCCCTGGGGGTCCAGCCGAGTCAGATTGTCCACATCGGAGACAATGAGCGTCCCGACGTGACGGTGCCCGCAAAGTTGGGGGTACGCACGGTTCATCTGGTTCGGGTAGGGCAGCGCTACGAGCGGATTCTCCAGCGTGAAGGCGAACCCCTTGATCCTTTCGGGTCTCGAGCACCCCATTTGGACTTGACCGACGGCGACTTTGGATTGACCAGTCTGCGAGCCAAGCTCATCGAGAACGCTGCGCTCGAGTCGGTCGCACCGGCTGTCGCGTGCTCGTGGAGTTACGGTGCTGCGGTGCTCGGCCCGGTGCTGACCGGATTTGCCGAATGGGCCGCTTATCGCGCTCACCTGCACAACACATCGACGCTGTGGTGTCCGATGCGTGAGGGCGAGATGTTGTCGGCCCTGATCAACAACGCGGCCCAGAGCCGGGGCTGGAACGTCACAGCCAAGCCGGTCTGGTTGTCTCGCCACCTGACCTCGGTGGCTGCGCTCGCAGTGGTCGACCGCGACACCCTGCACGCGTTCATGCGACGGCGGCACGGCATGACAGTCGGCGGGCTGCTCTCTGTGCTGCAGCTGCGACCGGGTGATGTTCCGGCGCTCGCGACTCGTCTTGGCGTGGTGCTGGACAACGGGGTGATCGCTGACGACGTCGCCCGTGCACTGACCGAGACCCCGCACTTGCGCAACCGGATTGCCACGACGGCCACCGCCACGCGCGAACGACTGCTCTCACATCTGCGGTCGGTGGGGGCGCTGGACGGCTCTGACTTGACGCTGGTGGACTTAGGGTGGGGCGCAACGATTCAGAGTCAACTGGCCACGGCGTTGAGTCTGGCCGGGGTGCCCGTCAGACCGTCGGGTCTGTATCTCGCGACGGACCGGCGGAGCACGAAAGTGCTGCTCACTGGACTGCGTGTAGAAGGATATTTGGGCGCTGCCGGTGAACCAGCCGGTGTCGTCGGAGCGATCACCCGCAGCCCGGAGATCCTCGAGCAGGGCGTGAGCAGTCTGTGCGGCTCACTGCTGGACTTCACGCCCGACGGGGAACCGATTCTGGGGCCGCCCGCGGGATCGACCGAGCAAAACCATGCCCGCCGCGCCTTGCATGAAGGCGTGCACTCGTTTCAGAGCGAGTGGTACCGGTACGCCGACGCAACCGGACTCTGGCCGACTTTCGATGGCGGCGAGATACCGCGGTTGGGCAACATCCTGGCATCGTCGATCACCTCGCCGACAACGGACGAGGCGGCAGTATTCGGCGCCTGGGAACACGAGGACAACTTCGGCTCCGACTTGGTCTCGCACGTCGTTCCGACCGAGTTGGTTCCCGCGGTCCCGTATATGTCGCCTGGCGATCTGGGCGATCTCGCAATGCGTGACTCATTTTGGCCATCAGGGGTTGCAGCTACCGATCCGAATATCGCCGCGGCGGCTGCCGCGATCAACTCCGGTGCGGTACCGGCGTCGGTGTTCGAGCCGGACGAGCCGAGCTACACGGTGTTGCGCTTTAAGACCGGTGACGGCCGCTGGCACGACGGACCGAAGGTTCCCGTGAGGATCAATCGCAACGGCCTGTCGTTCGCGCGCCTGAACTTCGAGGCCTTTGACGCCACTGATGTATCACTGGCAATTCCAGGACGACCGGCACTGGTGCGGGTGGACTGGATCGAAGCCACTGTCACAGCCGGCGGCCACCGACACCCCACGCCGCTGCGCTGGGACCAACCCGATGACTTCTCCGGTCTGGTGTACGCAGAATCGACATGGCTCGGCGGCAACCTCGTCGAGTTTCACGCACCTCACTCGGCGCTGTGGCTCTCCCTACTCGACAAGGCCAGTGCGCCAGTTAGTTCCGCCCAACTCACGATCGCCTTCGCTGTCCTACCGCAATCGGTATCGGGCTTGTCCCACCGCGCACCGCCAGCACCTCGTTTCAAACGACTGACCGCCCGCGCTAAAGCCGAGTACCGCTCCGGTGGTCCGAAAGCATTAGCCGCCGGCGCCGTGCGGATGGCGATACGGACGGGCACTGCCGCCGCGACATCCGATCACGATGGACGTGACCGCGATGACGATTGAGCTGGGAGACCGCAACGATCCACACGCGCAGGCCCGCGCAGCTCGGCAAGCGCCGCTGCTGCTGCATTCGCTGACCGTGTTCGCCGAAGTGATCGCCCGCGTCTTCGAGGTGACTACACCTCACACGGTTGTCGAAGTCGGTGTCGAATCTGGCGGTGCCAGTTCCACCTACCTCGACCACGGAGCGTCAACGGTCTACTGCATTGAACCTAAGCCGACCGAACAGATGCGGCAAGCACTGGCAGACAATCCCAAACTCCATCTGGTGGAAGGTTTTTCTCCGGCCGTCCTGGCCGAGATACCGGCCTGCGATATCTACGTCATCGACGGTGACCACAACTACGCGACTGTCCGCAGCGAACTCGACTGGATCCTGTCGAAAGCCCCCGACGCCGTGGTCATCTTGCATGACCTGCTGTGGCCCTGGGGACGACGCGACCTCTATTACAGCGCGGCCGCGCTGGACCCGGCTGACGTGCATGCGAACACCGATGATGGACCGACGGTCTGGCATGACGACGTCACCCCGGCCGGGTTCGTCGGGCTTGGGCAGTTCACTGCCGCCGTGGAGGCCGGCGGGGAACGCAACGGGGTGCTGACTGCCGTCGAGGACGCTCTTGCCGTCGATGGTGCAGGCGTACACGAACTCGTCTTAATCCCAGCGGTATTCGGGCTCGGCATCATTTTCCCGACCGCCGACGAGCAGCAGGCCAGCAGAATCCGTGCAGCCCTGGAGCCTTACCATCAGTCTCGCTTGTTGGCGGCGATGGAAAATAACCGGATCGCGTTATACACCCGGATACTTGCCATGCAATTCGACATGGCGGCCGGCGCCGATGATCGGGACAACCTCGTCAGCCAACTTCAGCAGCAACGCGCCGACCTCGACGCGCGCCAGGACGAAATCCTGCGGTTGCAGCACGAGCTGACTGCCGCACGAGCAAACCTCCCTATCGCTGACACCAGCAGCGCTCGCCGCGCCCGGAACAGGGCGGTCCGCGCGGTACGTGGCATCGAGTTGCCTAGCTGGGCGAAGCGTTGATCGAGTCCCCACCCTCGGGTGCTGCGTCGAACAGTCGCTGCCAGTTGTCGCGACTGGTCAACCGAGGCAACTCGGTTCGGTAGGCCTGCTGCGCCCCGACCGCCTTGGCGCGAAAGCGCGCCAGTACCCTCAGCATCCGCAGTGTCAGTGTTCGAGCCAACCGCGCATCACGAGTGCGCACCCGAACACCATGTCCCGATGCCTCTGGAACCACCGCCTCCTCGAACAACGACACATGCCACCAGTGCGCGTCCGCACCGGGGATCGCAACGCGACCAGAGTGGACACGGCCGGTCATCTGCCGCACCGCACGCTCAGCGAGAACAGCATCCACGCGCCGCTTATCGGGACAGAACCCCGCAGGCCGCACCGGCACGGAGTGCGCAGCGACCTCGGACGCTGAATGAGTGACTGTCTCGGGGAAATCGGCGCGCTCGCGGCGTATCGCCTCCAGTGCTCGTCGACCGCCATCGGCCAGCACGTCGGGGCCGGCGAGGAAATCCTCGATACCGCGAAGCGCCGTATGGGCCAGGCCATACTGCATGGAGACCAGATACCGGCTGATCTCACGCAGCAGAGTCACACTGAGTTTTGTCGGCGCCAGGTCGCTGTGCAGTGCTGCGGTGATGAGCGAGTTTCGGACACTGAAATACAATGACCAATCGTCGTGATCCTTGGCAGTGAAATCCATGTGCCAGACAGCTGCTCCCGGAAGAGTAACAGTCTGAGCGTCGCCGGCAAGGCGGGTGCGAATACCGAACTCGATGTCATCCCATTGGAAAAACATCGGCAAGGGAAGTTGATTGCGCTTAATGATCTGCGTCGGGATCAGGCAGGTCCACCATCCGGTGTAGCCAGCGTCGGCAACGCTGTCCTGACGCTCGGTCAGCATGTCGGCATCGTGCAGTGCGTTGGCCGACCAGCGACCGGCCCTGAGTCGCTGAAGATCCGCCTCTTCAGCCCCGACATGCAACCGAGTCGGACGCAGGAGATACAGCATCTGCGCCCCGACGATCATGGGTGAGCACGCCACGTTGGCAAAAGCGTTTAACCGCAGAACTGTCTCGGGTTCGGGGTGAATGTCGTCGTCCATCAGAATGAGGTGAACATCGTCATGACGGGCGAGGGTCTCGCACATGCCGCGGGTGAAACCGCCGGCACCACCAAGATTGGGTTGCTGTATATAGACCAGCCGGTCCCCGAATTCGGTTGCGACCCGGTCAAATCCGTCCTGATCTCGGACGAGGTCGGTGCCCTGGTCGACGACGTACACCGCCCCCAACGATTCTCGCACCTGCAGATCGGCGCCGAGCACCTCAAGAGTGGCGAGGCAACGTGCGGGACGGTCAAAGGTACAAATAGCCACTACTGGGGCGCGCGCCGGCTGCACCACCGGTGCCGACCACTGCACATCTGCAACGGTCAAATCATCGTCCACAGCGGTAAACGCCGCCCACACCGACCCGCCGTCACTGAAGGATGCCAGATCAACATCCACCTCGATCGTCTGCGAACCCGGCACGACAGTGGTGTGGGAAATCCGGCGGACCCGTCCACCGTTGTCAGAGCCCCAGACAACAACCTGAGCTCGGCCACGTGCATGGTAATGGGCGCTGAGAACGACAGTCCTGACCGTCGTCCACTTGAGGTAGTAGGCCGCCGGAAAGCGGCCGAAATACGTGTCCGTATCGACGGCCGACCCGGGCGTGAGCTGCACTGAGCGTCGATCGCGCCCACGGCAAGTCCCAACTATCCTGCTGTAGAGATCGGGGGCAGTCCCAGGAGTGGGGCCTATGAACACGCCGCGCTGCAACACCACACGATTGGAGACGTGCTCTGGAACGGGCGCCTGACGCCGCGCTATGTGGGCAGTTAATTCCTCCATGATGTCGATCCTGCTCCCTCTTGGCGTTCAACCGCAGCAATGACGCGCACGTTTCCGCGGTAGCGTCGCGGCCCGTGTACACCCCAGTTCCGCGGCGACGCTCCCCGGGCGGTGGGATGCCCAGACGGTGTTAGTCAGACAGGAACGGACGCAATTCACCCCCAATTAGTGTCTGGACATACTCACGCCAACGCCGGGTGTTCCGCGTCCGGCGACGTGTGACAGTGCCGCCAGTGGTAGCGCCTGAAGGCGCTACGCCGGATGGTGTGAGAGTTATTGCGTGTGGCGCCGTGCCACGATGTGGGCGGCGGCCGCGGCCAGAAGGAAGAATGCCATCACAACGGCCGGGCCGGTGAGCGACGCTGCGCCGTGGACCGCGATCTCCTCCAACATGTCTGGGAGCCAGCGGATGAAGGCGGTCAACTGAAGCAAGAACAGCGCTGCATAGACGGTGAGGAGTACTCGAACGAACCTCTGTGAAGACCGATCGCGTCTGTACCGTTTAACCAATGTCAAGGGGCGGTCCCAGCATTCGGTCACCGCTCTTCCGCTGAATCGGTCTCGTAGCACCCAGTACAGGTCCGATTTTTCGGTGAGGTTGAACGATCCGAAGGTGGCCGCTGTGATAGCAACGACGACGGCAGTCAAAATGTTGTTGACGAGGTGAATCGCTGTCGCGCTGAGGATGGTCAGTACGTATCCGTCGATGGCTACGCCGCCGAGGTCTGCCCGTATGCGTACGGCGGTGGGGCGGGTGTCGAGGGGTGAGAGGTCGACGTAGGCGACAGGACCGGTGAAGTACAACCCGAACCCAACTGTAGGACGAATCCCTACTGTCGTTGCTGCCGCGTAGTGCCCGACTTCATGCAGGAGCAGCTTGACGGCGCACGCCGCCGCGATCAGGGCGAGAAGTACGAGTGGCGACGTTGTTATTGCTGCATATAGTTGCGCTGCTGGTACGGCAAAGACCATCCAATAGATCAGCCAACTGAGGGTCAGGACGGTTCCAATGCACACTCCGACCGTGCTCACCAGTGGGGTCAGGGGGTAGCAATGATGTGGAAAATGCGCTCGACTGTGCGGCTGGGTTTACGTACAACCAAGTCAGTAACCGATGGGAGGTAAGCACTGTGAGCCGTACCTGTGGTGTCGTAGCCGCCGAATACGACTAGACCTTTCTGCTTGAGAAGCAGAAGTGACTGCATTGTGTCATCGTCAGCCGCAGCTAAGTTGCGTGAGCCGTGACGCGCAAGATCCTCAAGCAAGCACCTGGTCGTGTCGTCGACTGAGAATGTTCCTGCGCTCGGCGAGTGCGCGACGCAGTTGCCGGATGCGCCGACTGATGCGCCTTCGGCCAGAGCGATGGTTATCACGGTTCGGTAATCAGCGCGAGACGTCGAACTTCATTGTCGAAGTCCGCCGGGAACGTACCGCAAGCACCGTAGCGGCCCAATTGCGCGTCAGATAGTTTGGCTCCACATCCTCCACCGTGGGCCAGTGAGACTGAGCAATCGACACAGTTCGTCAGTTTGTCGATCCGACGATCGCGCCATACGTCCCAGAGCGGCAACGGTGCAATGCCTGCTTCGTCTATGGTGGCTACCGCGCGTTGGGGCTGGCCGACATGTTCGTCGCAGCTGTACACCAACGCTTCCGGGGAGACAAAAAGGTTATTCGCGCCGGCACCGCAGAACCGGATTTGCGGATCGTGCATGATCTCGGACAGGTAGGCCGACAGGGGTGTTGGAGGTGGCGACACCTTAGTTAGGGCGGGGTGGTTACTGCTCTGGTGGGCCAAGTGCGCGTCAATGTCAGCTCGCGTCATAAAGAAACCCGAATCGACGTCGTCTTCTGCCGCCTCGTCCGGCCACACATTCACCCAGGTGAACTCCACGTTCGGGGCGTCAAGGAGTTCGCGGGTGTCGAGGACGTCGATGAGTTCGATCAGGCCGTCGATGTTCCGCCGGTCGATGTTGGCTCGAATGTCGACATCGACACCGCGTGCTACTGCCAGCTCGATATTGGCCAAAATACGGTCGAACGTGGGTTGGCGTTTCTTGCCGATACGACGCTCGTCGTGGAAGCGGGCAGATCCGTCGAGTGTCACTTGCAAGTCGTAGATCCGGGTGGGCCCGAGGAGGTCGACGAAGTGATCTAAAAAGACGCCGTTGGAGGTGGCCCGGGTGAGCAGGCCCCGGCGTTCTGCTTCCAGGACGGCATACTCAACGACCCTGCGAGTACTGGGCAACAGGGGTTCGCCGCCGAACAACTCGATGTGGGACAAGACCTGCCCGTTGTCGACCAAACGGTCAATAGCGGCGAAACTCTCTTTCGCCTGATCGATCGTCATGAAGCGTTGAGCAATCTCTCGCATTCCGCTGTCGGACTGAAAACAGTACGAACAGGCCAGGTTACACGTGTTTGTGGTGACCAAGCTGAGGGTCGCGACCGCACCGTCCCTCTTGTCGTCGGCGATGGTGCCGACGAGTTCTCGAAACCACTGTCTCTCGGACTCACGGGTCTGGTCGGTGAGGTAGCCGACGCGGGTGGCGTACCGAACCCACTGCGGGTCGGCATTGTGCAGATCGGCCTGCAAAACTTGTGCCTGCACCGTAGGGACCACGTCGGCAACCCTACGAGGCAAGTTGAGTATCACGCTGGTGTCGTTGTGCACGTCGACGATTCGCGTGTAGGTGCTCAACCTGAGCCGGTGTGTGTCGGCGGCACTAGGCGAGCTCAGGGGTAGAGGCGTGTGCATGTGAATCTGCTTTCTCTTAGTTTCGCAGGCCGGCGAGGAGCGTGTGGCGCAACGTGCCGTCGACGTCATCAAAGGGCGACACGAGGCCGTCGGGATTGACGTCAAGCCACCACAGGCGGTCATCGTCGTCGAGCTTGACGTCGACGGTGAACACACGGAGGGCGAGCCGCCTGGAAATCTGTTCCATCACCGTCCTCAGGCGAGAGGAGGCGAAAGGTGCGATCTCCCCAGACAGTGCCAGTCGGGTGTCGACCGAATCCGCGTCCACGTCTCTGGTGTGCACGACGGCACCGATCTGACCGAAGCTGTACACAGCTCGGATTTCTCGGCTCGAAATGATCGCGCGCTGGGTCATCATCGGGCCCGGTTGCCGGGTTCGACGGTCGGCGGGTGAGACCAGCAAAGTAGTTGCCCTACGGTCGGTTCCGCAGCTCTGATCACTATCGATCGGTTTGGCCACCGTTGCTGGCCACACGGGCACATCATTGAGATCCTGAGCAATGGCGCAGTCAGGTAGAACACCCAAGTCCGCCAGGACGTGATGGGTGACGATCTTGTTGTCGACGTGAAAAGGACTGCGCGACCATCCCTCTGGCCGAGCCGTGTACGCGAGAAACAACAACCCCAGCACCGTTGATTCCCACTGACGCTGCACATACTGCGCTACAGGGTCGGTTCGACGTGCGGAACGTTCCACATCAACCAGTGGACGAGGCGGCGAGGAACGCCAACGCCGAACCACCACTCGTGACGCGGATGCAACGTGCCGCTCACTGAGCACACACCGCGAGGTATGCAGCGCCCACTGTCCGCCCGAGCGGATGAGTCGATACTCATCTGCCGGCAGCCCCAAGGGGAACAGCCGAACATCAGACGTGCCACCAGCCGCGACCGCAAAATCGGGGTCGTCATGGTCAGCTAGAACGATTGCGCTCATAGCAGACCACGCTGCTCAAGGCCCGTTGCGACGATGCCCACCATGTGTCGCACGGGGCCAAAATGGTCGCTAATGAACGAGGGTAAGTCTGCCTCGAGCGCACCTGAGAAGTGGCGGGCACGCACATCAAGAACGGCAAGAACACGTTGCGTCCGCTGGTCTAGAACGTGGGGGTTGATGACGAGCGCATCGCTGATGGGGGCGGTGTGCCCGGTCCTCGGCGCATCACTCAACAACAGGGCGATATCTTGCAGAAGCCAGTCCACAGCCGTACCGGCACTGAGTACATCGCCTACGGTCGACAAACCTGAAATGCTTTGCAAGATGTGGTTTACCACTGCTAACGGCAGCGAGCTGGCAGCATCCTCGATCTCGGTAGTGCTCCAGGATGGTCTGCTAGCGCACGCGAGTACTTCGATGCCTCGGGTCCACTGTGTCGTGACGCCAGTAGGCAGTCCAAGGTCGGTCAGGATTGCCACAGACGCGTCAAGAAAGCCGAAGTCGACGCATTCGTGTCCCCGGTTGCGGCGTTGAGCGAGTGATCGAGCCACCCGAAGAATCGCAGCTGCGCCGTCTATTTCCGGTATCAGCGGCACGCCGTACTGCTGGGCAATGAGACGAGCACCAACCTCCACCTGAGTCAGGAGCTGGACCGATGTCTCGATTTCGGCTGGCAGTGTCTTGTGGTCGATGCCGTAGGCGCCGAGCACACTGAGGCGTTGCTGCCAGTCATCATGGCCGAAAAGACGCTCCCATTCACGATACTGACTGTCAGCCTGCGTGGTTCCGGGAGCGTGTGAAATGAAAAGTTTCATCACGTCGATAGCGAAGCGTGGGCGGCCCAAAAGGTCGCCCACGCCGTGACCGCTAGTTGCCGTAGAAGGAGTTCTTGCACATCTTCGACAGCTTGCCCATCTCGACGCGGTCGTCGAGCGGCTCAACAACGCTCTTGAGGAACAAGGGCTTGTCAGCGTCCTCGGACCGGACTGCGGGCTGGTTGATTTCGCGCATGATTGTCTTCCTCTCCGGGTGGGTTCAGCGCTAATGCGCCACTGGCAGAGTATGTCTCGACAATGAAGGAAAGCGTTTTAACCAGGCCATCGACACACAATTCATGCGTTCGTACCAACGCCCGGCGCAACCCCGCCGGGCACGTCACCGAAGTCAATCCCACTTCCAGATGACAACGTGGACGATCTCAACGTGTCAATGCAGGACTGCTTGTTGCAACGCACCTCGTCGAGAAGGAAGTGGTCGGTAGTCAATACAGACCCCGCGTGGCAGTGGCAAAGTGCCCGCTTTGCTGGGCGTGCGGCTGCAATCTTCGGAGTGGAACCAGAACCGGAACATTCACCACGAACCGGACGATCACTGCATAGAAGGCCGGGCGCGGTCCCCTTGCGGCACTGACGGGTTCGGACACCCCTGTAGCTGCTTCTGTCTCCACCCCTTGACGCGCCCGCAACTCTCGCGGCAACACGATGGCGACGACTTGCAGGCGACACCGATGAGTGCGCCGATAGCCAGGGCGACCTCGAGCATGCCCGCTCGGAGTCGTGCGGGCATCGTCAGGTTCCTGCGCCGGTGTTCAACGTGAATCGCACCGTGCCGTTGGGGTGTCGTCTACTTGCGTATCCGTCGGTGTTCGCTGTAGCGGCTGCTTGTGGTGTGGGGGGCGGAGGGTCTTCGGGGACAACGAGTGAGCTCGATGACTGAAATTGCCTCGGGTGAAGCTGACTGGGTATCGCAATCAGATCGGTGAAAACGGACCACCAAGAGTGGAGTTGGGTCTCTGAATGCCCCGTCGCTGTGTGTATGCTTTCGCGGCGTTCGTCTCACGTTTCTCGCGCGCTTCGCACAGTGCCCCCGTCTAGGGGCCGAACCCCGCCAGACGGGAGACACTGTGGTGCACTTGGGAAAATGCCAATCGTCACGTTACCTGATCTACGTGGGGGAGAGTGCCAAGTCAGCTGTTCATATGACTAGGCCCCTTCGTTTGTGCTTGTGATGCGCAAGCGGTGTCCGGATTGTTCGGCCGACGACGGGCGAGGGTGGCGTTACAGCATCTGGCAGACCGTGGTCCGGCGGGCTAGTATTTCTGCGTCCTACCCGAAGGTAGGCGGTAATCTTGGGGGTTCGAGGATGATCCGTAAATGGCGGGCAACGGTGTTGTCGGTTGCCGCGGCGGTGCTGGCATCGGTGGTGGTGCCGCTGTGGGCTGCGCCCGTGGCGGCGGCAGCGAACTCCAACTGTGTGCCGGTGGTCATCATTCCGCTACGGGGTTCGGGTGAGACGTCGGTGGGAATGACGAGCTATCCCGGGCAGACCGGGGGTGGTTGGGAAGGCCCGACGCTCCATAAACTGCTCCGCGAAGCGGCGGGGGGCGACTACCTGCGCGGTGCCCCAATTCTGGATGTCCCCGCGCCTGGAGGTTCGCTGGGGACCGAAGGCTATCCGGCAGTGCCGGTGGTGATTTGGGATGACGGTACGGTGGAAAACTCCGAAGCGGTCATCGCCTCGGCGAACGAGGGTGCGGCCGCGGCCCTGCGGGTGTACCGGGAGTTCAGTCAAGCACCGGGCTGCGCCGACCCGAAAGTTGTATTCGTCGGCTATTCACAAGGAGCGATGGCGGCCCGCACTGCCGCTAACACCCTCAACATCACTCACCCCGGCGAGTCCCGCGTCGCCGGAGTCTTCGCTGTTGGCGATCCGCTGCAGAAACCAAATGCCGACGGCGTCTACGGATCCGGTTCGGACGGGCAAGGAATATTTCGGGTCCTACTCGGAGACTACAACGACACGTTCTACACGCTGCCCGGTGTTGATCGGGTCTCAATCTGCCACGACGAGGACGTCATCTGCGCGGTGGGTCCACCCTTCAAGCACGACACACACCTGACGTACTTCAACGATGGGATGAAGTTCGTGACGAGTGCCGGCGCTTCGCCGTCGCCAACGAGTGAAGTCGAGTTCATGTCGAAGGCGTTGCACGCCACCATCACAAAGGCCCGATTGGCGTACGGAATGGGGCCGAAGATCGAGCCCGTTAAGGACGTCTACGCCGCCGGCGATTCGGTCACCGCGACCTACAGTCTGGAGCGTCCGGCTGCAGCAGGGGATCGGCTGATGATGTACAACCTTTACCAAGCGCTGGAACAATGCCAGGTCGGAATGGCCATGTCTAACCGGAGCGGGACAGCCCCCCCAGACGCACTCGACATCATCCAAATCACCGCCAACAGCCAACGGCTCACGAGCATTGCGAGTCTGCTCGGCTACAGCGACCCGATCGCACTCACCCCAGGATCGACCGCGGTGTCTGTACAGATCGCTCTCGACAATGATGCCCTCAAGAATGCGGCAGTTACGAAGTTCCAGCCGGGCCCGTTGTATCCCGACGAGGACCGTTTCGACCTCAACGGCAACGGCAAATACGACGGCACTGAAGCTTACGCCGCATACGAGCACGCACTATCCGGTCGCTGCGGAGGTCTAGACGCCACCGGACCGGGGACAAACTGGTTCGCCGACATCATGAACAGCAACAACGACCCAGTGCGGACCTGGCGGGATTCACCGCCGCTGCGGCTGCGACTCCTCGCCACCGGACTACCAGCTGACACCGCTGGCTATGCCCGTGGCCAGGCGCTGCGACTGAACATAACTGGCCTCACCAACGGTGCGACATACGGCGTGTACTTCGAATCTGACCCAGTCCTCCTCACGACAGTGACCGCAGGCAGCAACGGCACCGCTACCGCGAACGTCGCGGTCCCCCCCGATGCCCAAACCGGCGAGCACCACATCGTGCTTCGGAAAACCGACAACGGTGAGGTCGCACGAGTGGCTCTGACCGTCGCCACCAACGGAACGCCCGGCCCTGTCATCGACATTCCGGTCTCGGCGGGTAGTCCGTCTCCGGAAAGTCCTTCCGGTAGCTCCTCGCCGCTATTCGGAAGCAGTTAACGACCCGCCGAGTGCCGGGAGACTTTTGAGTCCGACCTGTGCAGTTGGTCCCACGCACCGGCGCGAGGCCTTCAACCACATCAAGCAAAAGAGAAGGTCAGCTCGGTTAGTCGCGATCTAGTTCGGTAAACAGACCGAGCCGAAGCAGTTGGATGCGGGTGGGGGTGGGGTTGACCCAACTTGATAGGTGATGGTCACTATCGCTGGTGTGTCGGCCGCAGCTAGTTCGAAGGTGCCGCCGGTGGGGACCAGCGAGGATCCACCACCGCCACCAGCGGACTGGAGGTTGCCGTTTGCGCTCGCGCCGCCTCCGCCCCCGTACAACCCGCCACCACCCCCACCGCCGAGGAAGTTACCTGCGTCACCACCTTGGCCAAGGGCACCCGGCGAACCGGAAAAGACGTCCTGACCCTGGCGGCCACCAGCTCCACCAGCCGTCGCGGTGCCCGCTCTACCAGAATTTCCGGTGACTATCGGCGGTCCGGCTGCCTGAAATTGCAAACCATCTTCCCCCGCTGCGCCGCCTGGGCTCGACCCTTCACCACCACCGCCGGCCGCGACGAGGAGTCGACTCTCGAGTGAACCAGGAAGGCCCGATGACACGGTGCGGACATCGGAAGCACCACCGCCGCCGCCGCGATCGCAACAACCACTGCTGCTGCCTGGGCCAGAGGCTCCTCCGCCGTTAAAGCCTCCGAGCGCTCGATCCGCATTCGACCCTCCTCGGGCCTCTTGGCCACGGCCTGCAACCAAGACGTACACGGTGCTTTCTGGGTTAACAGCGACGTTGCCAACCACATGGGCTGGAAAACCCCGCCCGCCGTAGAGCTTGCTGTAGGCGTTGCCTCCCTGCCCACCGACGGCTTCGATGCGTAGTTGAGTAACGTTTGCAGGTACCTCAAACGTCTGTTCAGCGCCAGTGAAAACGTAAGAGCAAGTGACCGGCCCGTCAGCTACAGGTTGGGCGCAGTTGGCTGGTAGCGCGGTGGCTACCGGCGCACCGAGAATTCCCAGAGATATCGCGAGACCGCTAACGCTTGCGATCGCGATCGGTCGAATAATTCCGCGTACTCGTGTGGGCATTGCCTTGTCTCCAGACGGCTCGAAGCAGTCTGCATGCGACTGCACGCATCAACTCGTGCAATAGATCGTAAGCCGCAGTTTTGTTGCTGCCAATGATGGTTAGCGCCACACAACACTTGAGCTTTCGCCGGATCGACACAGGGCCCCAGCTGACCTCCGACGCCCACGCGCTGCTCTGTGCAGGTCCGCCGTACGTTGCATTTAACGGCTGCAGGCCCGGATGCTGGCCGAGCTGTCCTCCGCGCCAAGAGAATTTATACACTGGCGTGGGCCTTCGGTCAGAATGCACTGAGGTCCAGATGGGCGGATTGCTTCACCACCGTTGCCAAAACCAGCCTCTCGCGGATGGTAGACCGCACTCCCAACCTCATTGCTCTGACACCCTGCAAACAGGGTTTTTCCCGTCGCCTCCGGCGGAAATGTTGCAGCCCAGCTGATTACGCCACGTGCTTGCGACAGGCTCCAATTGTCGGCCGAAACGTCGATGAAGCCCCTTGAGCCTCAGCGATAGAAGCGCTGGCCGAACTGCGAGTATCAGATGATCGTGATGTGCATACAGTTAATAATGAATACTGTTGCGCTGCTGCGAAATATTGATCACTTGGTGGGGAATGGGTCGAACGGGCAAGGCGCTTCCAACGCCAGGTGCCGTACTAGTTCGATCCTCTATTGTGGTCGGAATAGGTGGTCCGTCAATGTTGTCTAACTGGCTCTGGTACAGGGTGGTCGTCGGTGTCATTGATCCGCCCGCTGCGTGATGCTGGATAGGCCGTCGGCGATGATGTCGGCGTGGAGTATGTGTCCCGGGTGCCTGGTCCGCCGCTGGATGGACTGATCGACGACCTCTATTACCTGGACGGTGCACCACCGTACTCCCGGCTGATATTGCCAGCCGCGCCCGCTCCACTGCTCATCGTCAACCTTGGGGCCCCGTTTCTCATCCGCACAGGCATCGACGTAGGGGCCGTGGAGTACGCCGACGGCTGCGCGGTCGTCACCCCCACCCGCGCCTGGGAGTTCAGCTACCCAACCCCGACACGGTCGGTGGGCGTCCACTTCAGGCCGTGGGGGCTGGCGCCGTTTCTGCCGATGCCCGCGGAGCAATTGTGCGACCGGCCGGCCTCGGTGGAGCAAATCTGGGGCCAGTCCGCGATCGCCGAACTGCACGACCAGCTGGCGACGGCGAGAAGACCGCAGGAGATGCTGACCCTGCTTGAGGAGGAACTGGTGCGACGGCTGCGGGTAATCGACGGTCTTGACCTGGTCCGCCAACTGAGTAGCGCCGTCGCGGCGACACACGGGACAGTGCCGATCAGCGACATCAGTGTGGCGACCCGCGCCAGCAGCACGTATTTGGCGAAGCGGTTCAAGGCCATAGTCGGTGTAACGCCGAAACGGCTGGCTCGCAGCTACCGTTTCAGCTCGGCCGTGCTGGCGATCGACGTCGCTGCACCGATCGACTGGGGAGGCGTTGCCGCTGACGCGGGCTACTTCGACCAGGCTCACTTTGTGCGCGAGTTCCGGGAGTTCACGGGGCTCACGCCGACCCGGTACGCAGAAGTCCGGCGGCGATTTCTGCGCGAGCACCCCGACCATGCCCTGGACGGCTGGCCGCTGCCAGCCGATTGATTTCTTACAAGAGTGACACGTCACGGCCGCACCATCCTTAAGACTCCGAACAGAGGAGGAATTCATGGGAAAAGTGGTCATGAACGCATCGGTGTCGATCGATGGTTTCATCGCAGATGAGAACGACGATCCCGGTCCGATCTTCGAGTGGCTGGTCAGCGGTGATGTGCCATTGGATGACGGCGGCGTGCTGAAAGTGTCGCAGGCGTCCTACGACCACATCCGGCCGTACTGGGACGAGGTCGGGGTGACAATCGCCGGCCGCCGTGTCTTCGACCTCACCGATGGCTGGGAGGGCAAGGCGCCGAGCGGGATTGATCACGTCGTCGTCGTGACACACCGGCCGGCGCCCGAAGGTTGGGACCCCGAGGCTCCGTTCCGTTTCGTCAACAGCATCGAAGCAGCGATCACCGAGGCGCAGGAGCTCGCGGGTGACCGCATCATCGAGTTCTCCGCCGGTGACGTCGGCGGCCAGGCCCTTGCCGCGGGCCTGATCGACGAGGTGCGCATGGATGTCGCACCCGTCGTGTTCGGGTCCGGCAAGCGCTACTTCGGATCGGTCCACACACAGCACTTGCTGGACGATCCCGACGTGGTGATTGAGGGCAGCCGGGTGCTTCACCTGCGCTACCGGGTGCGCCGCTGACCGAGCGACCCCGTGCGGTGCTGGCATCCACGTCATCGAGGACGATACCGGCGCGTCGCCGACCGCCAGCGCGGTTTCCGTCGCTATAAAACGAGCGACTGCGACTCGTGGCGTCAATCCCGCACGTTGGCGCTCTATCCTTGTCGTTGTCGTCGAGCCGTCGACCACGCTATCGTCATTGATTCACGAGGCCGACGTGGCTGATCACCCGGGTCACGACATTGGCGGCAACGATCGACACCGCGATTCACAACGGGCCCGATGCCGATTCACCAGCTCTTTGCGCCGGTATGTAGTTAGCCAATTGGATCGTGCAATCAACGAAAGCGCGGTGACATGCCGTCGGGGCGGATGAGTTGGGGGTCGCTTAAACGGTAGTGAAGGCACACACTGGGGCTCGACGGCGTATACCAACATTCGTCGCCCTGGCACGATGGGACCGGTTCGATGGCTGAGAAAATCGGTATTCATTATTTCGACGACCTCGATGGCGCGGTGCTCGATGTCGAGGACCTGCAGACCGTGGAATGGAGCTGGGCCGGGGTCAACTACCACTTCGACACCAGCACAATCAATCTCGAGAAAATCGAGGCTGGCCACATATCGGTGGCGACCCTGCTGACCAAGTCTGTGCGGACAGACAAACACGCCGGTGCCCAAGCTCCACCAGACACGGTCGCCTCGCCCGATCTCAGACACAGTCGGGAGGTGCGGAAGTGGGCGATTGCCAACCACCACAATGGCGTGGGCAAGCGCGGGCGTCTGTCCAAGACGATTGTCGATGCATACAAGCGTGCCCACTGAGCCAACATCAGCGTGAGCACAAACTGTCCCGCGCGGTGTGGCTCTCGATCAGCAAAGCCCGCTCACTCGTAACGAGACAAGACATAGGGCAGCATCACTGACGTCCGTTGCTGCCGCGTTTGGCCGGACTATTTCGTTGTCGGATGATTTCTGTGAACGACACTATGTCCGTGAGTGCTGTGCGTGCTGCACCTGAACCCAGTCTTTGATGCCAGGTGCGTACTTTTGCAGCGTGCCGAGAAGCGCCATAGGTGTATTGGTGCGCCGGCCGGGCAGAGCTTGGTCAGGTCGTCGCGGGTCGCCCGTGTCGCCAGTAGCCGACGAAGTCCACGTTGCGCTTGGGCACGCCCCACTGGTGGACGAGGTGGCGGCGGGCGCCGGTGGCGAGACCGGACTCGCCGATGAGGTGTGCGTGGACCACTCCGCCGAGCGGGACGGTCGACTGCAGCGCGTTGAGCGCGAGCTGGCCCGGCCGGTTGTCGCCCCCGGGCGACTCGTCGCGATGAACCCAGCGAACCTCCATCTCGGGCGGCACCCGGAACTCCTGTCGGTCACCGGCGGTGGGCACCTCGATGATCGCGATCCCCCGGGCGTCCTCGGGGAGTGAGGCACTGATGCCGGACACGGCGGGCAGCGCTGTCTCATCACCGACGAGCAGCGTCCAATCGTGCGGGTGGTCAGGTGTGAAGCCGATGCCTTGGTCCAGGAGTCCCAAGCGATCACCGGGGCTGGCATTGAGCGCGAACTGAGCCGCCGGCCCCAGGCCCCCTGCCTCGTCCCCGTGGATCACGAAGTCGATGTCCACCTCCCCCGTGCCGGGACGAACGTCACGAAGCGTGTAGGCCCGAACCCAAGGGCGTCGCGACTTAGGTGTGGCGAGGTACTGCAGGTACCAACCGATCTCACTGGTCCGCGTCGGCAGTTGCAGCGCATCCTGCCCCTCACGCGCGAAAAAGAGCCGGCACCAGTGGTCGTGCCCTCTCTGCGCCAGTTCATCCAACCCGCCGAGCGTGAGCCGCACGAAGCTCGGGGTAATACGTTCGGCGTGGCGTACGTGCGCCATGGTGAACTGCCGATCAGTGGGCGTGTTCTTTTTTCTCCCCATAGACCAAGGTTAGCTAGCCTGCAGAACCCAGGTCGTCGCCTGTGACCGAAGAAGCAAAGGGGGTCGGCGCATTGTCGGATGTGCGACGACACGGCGAGACCCACCCGATCTGGCCTACTGGTTGGTGACAGAGTGCGTGCCTCGCGGGGAAGCTGGGGTGGACCGCGGTCATGGCCTGGTAGCTATGGCCCGCTTCCCCTCGAGTGCCCGTACTAGTTGTACGGGCCTTCGTGCCATGATCCGTCCCTGCAGGTGTAGGTGATTCCGCTATTTTCGTGGTAGCGGGTTGTCCCGTCGATGCAACTGTCGGGGTCCGGTGCGACGGTCGTGACTGGAGGAATCACCACCGGTTCTGGCGCTGGGTCCGGGTATTCTGGCGGCGGCGTAGCGGTGGTCGGTTGGGCTGTCTCGGGCGGTGGCGCAACCGTAGTCTCCTGGGCCGGGGCTGTGGGAATCCCCGCTATATCCCACTCGAACGCCTGTCGTGTGTCGGGATCGCGGTATCCAAGCAGTTGGGCTTTGATCGGTACACGGAAGATTCCGGTGCGGAGTATCTGGGCGTTCGGCAGGGGGTTGTTCGTTGCCGTCTGGCCTTCAGAATTGACCTCGCACTGATACTGGTCCTCGATATTCGGCGTCGTCCGGACGGTCTGATCGGTGACGCTATAGAAGTCTGTGGTCGCCAAATACGCGCCTTCGAGTGGGATATCCGATGTCTCGAAGACGAACGTTGCGATCACAAGGCGGTCGCCGGTGTCACTGGGCGGCGTCGCTGTGTCTTCGGTGTCGCACACGCCTGGATCGACGACGCTTGTGAGTGTGATTTTGTATGCGCCGTCTATGCGTTCAGCGGGCTTTCCGATCTGGCCGACGGTTGCGCCACGTCCGGCGGTCGTTGAGGTTGGTGAGTTGGACGTTGGCGAACTGGACGTCGTCCCGTCGTCCGAGGAACACGAAGCGATGAGCGATGTCGCGATGAGCGCTAAAACGAAGCCGGTGAGCCGCATGATTGCCATCCTCGCATCCGGTCGGCCAAGGCTTGGGTCGAAACTCCGAACGCCGCCGCACTCACTCGCCCACGCCGTTGTGCGGGAATAGGTGGTGTGGCGGTGCGGTATATGCCGCAGCTGCGGTTCTGCTTGTCACTGGAATCGAAATACATTGTCCTGCAACTCCTTACGTGGGCGACAGATTCTGGCGAAGTAGGCATGATCGCGGTTTCCCACGGAACGACGCCCACCGCCGCGCCACTGTGAGGGGCGGCACGCTGCCGAGCCCGAGCTGGGAGGCAAACACGGTCGGTTGCCGAGAGAGCCGAAACGAGAGGCGTTATGTGCGCAAACGGTACGTTCCGCTCTTGATGGATGTGCAGCAGACCGACCTGCTGGCCGAACGCGAAACGGGTTCTGATCACTACCCGAGCATCACATTGCCCCGTACGGAAGCCAGCTGATCGCGAACCCGAGCAGCCGTGCCCGCTCTGTAACAGCACCGTCTAATTTCATACACCCCAACATCTACACACCCAACCTCACCGACGGTTACGAACGCAGCAGGCGCACTAAACAGCATGGAGGACTCGCCGCCCCGGGGCATTGAGTTCACGGGGATCAGTCACTGCATGTCCTTCTCATGGCACCTCCCGAACGAGGCGTTCCGTTAGGTGAGTAGTTCGACCAGGACGATGACGCCGAGCAACAAACCGACCACCGATGCCATGATCAGGACCATGACGAGATTGGCTCCGATCAGGGAGCTGGTCGATCGCGGGGTGCGGCGATCGCTGAGTGTGACTGGCGGGGGAAGCGGTACCGGGTCGTCGGGGTTGTCGGCGGAGGTGTCTTCTGGCGGGTTCGTAGTGCTCATTGACCACCTGGCGTTGTGGTTTCGTAGTGTCCTGGGTGTTGACCGGCGGGGATGCGGTGCTGGTACGCGAGGTAGGCGGCGTCGGCGAGGAGGGGCCACAGTTCGGTGGCTGATGCTGGTCGCTAACCCATGTCGGCGTTAGGCATGGACGGTTTGTTCGACGGCGTCTGGTTCGAAAGGTCGTGGTTGCCAGGAAGCGGATCATCCGGTGGTCAGTAGGCCTCGCCGCCATAACCTCTGGGCACGCATCGGGGTGGACCAGAGCTCGCACCGGAACATCGAGCAGTTTGGCTAGTGCCACCGTCTGATCCCATCGCGGGCACACAGCCGGCCAATCTCCCAGAGGTCAACTTCGGGTTCGACCGCTTTGCAGGCAGTGTCGACGGTCGGCCCGAACAGTTGCGCCAAGTCGAGGCGTCTACTGATGTAAGTCGGGACACGTGGCGTGCTTTATGTGCCGACGCAACAGATCGTGATGGGCTGGACGGGGCTGGGCTTAAAAGCATATCGAGCCAAAGCAGTTCCCCGGATCAATAGATGTCGCAGTCACCGTCAGCGGGGAGCTAGGTAGCACCCAAAGCCCGGGTTGAGGATTCTCAGGGGGGCCATCTACGAAAGCGGCCTCGGTCAACCAAGCTTCACCAAGAGTGCTGGACGTGCACAAAATGATGAGCTGGTAGGTGCCGGGGGGTACATCGTCGAAGTGGATTGGTGTGGACCCGGTCGGATAAAAGACCTCGCCTGGAATGGCGAAGGAGGTTCCAACGCCATCAGCCTCGTCGACCCCTCCAACAAGGCATTTGATGGGCCCGCCCGTGCTGTTGTCGATGACGACGTCGACACTTTCCGCGCCGCCGTGGGCGGTGACTGTAACGCTGTCTTCGGCCGCCGAGGCCGGCGCTGCACCCAGGAGCCCGAGTGAAAGGGTTGCACATGCTGCTATGCCACCGGTTATGTACTTACGCATGCGAAGCACCTGCTCTAGTTGATGTAATTGAGATATCTCAGGCTACCTATCAGGCGGGTTCGTTACTGACACGCCGAACCTAGCCCCTCAACGGCTCGCACGCCTACCGTCCGGACTGCCCCCACTTTGGTTGACATCTGACCTGTGAGGGTTTCTCTCACGGTAAAAGGATGTTCGACATGCGGAGCCCTATCCGACGGAGTTCCGCGCCGATGTGATCGCACCATCGTCCACCCAGATCGCGGCAGCCCGTTTAGACCGAAAAAGTTCGTAAAGCGGCTGTCACACAGTGGATTATATGGATCAATGGGAAGAATTGGTGCATGTGGAGACAATGCCGCGGTGGAGTTGTTCTTCGGCTCTTGCAGAAGAACGTCCTCGATCAGCAACGGTGGTCCATCCGCGAGCAACTGCGTATGGCCATCGTGATCTGGATCGAACGACCTACCATCGCAAACGCAGACTCGGGAACTCACTCCGAGGGAGTTTGAGACAATCAACCAGCCCGCAACCGCGGCCTGCACCGCCCGCCCACTCGTCAACCAGAGTGGGGGCAGTCCCAAGACACCCAACCTGTTGATGGCCTGGGGGAGATTCCCTCACCGCGCGGGCGCTACGCAGAGACCGGGTCTACGCCTCGGCCCAACCCGACAACACAGCAAACGCGTTCGCTCCGCCAGCTATAGTCGCGACTTCAGGGCACATCTCAGCGTTGATGACAACGCCTTCGTGATCGACTATTCAGGCCTGGCCACCCGCCGATAGCACCTCCGGACCACAAAACGCCGCATCAACGAGTATTTGACGCGCAGTCAGCCCTTACTAGAGCTATAACAAATCGGTGTCCGCCAAAAGCCTCGCCTGAGGAAATTGCCCAGACGATCACAGCCTTCTCGTGAATGGTGATGCGCAGTAGGGCGAGGGGGTGCAGGGGCCCACCCGCTGTCGCCTATAGACGATTACCCGCCCGCAGCGCAGCAATGTCGCGGAGTTCTAACTGCTGCCGAACAGCGGTGGACCGGTAGGTCCTGGATGGCCTTGGGGTCCTTGTGGGCCGGTAGGTCCTGGATTGCCTTGGGGGCCTTGTGGGCCGGTAGGTCCTGGATTGCCTTGGGGGCCTTGTGGGCCGGTAGGTCCTGGATTGCCTTGGGGTCCCTGCGGACCTGCCGGTCCCTGGGTCTGTTGGTCTGGAAGTGGGGTGCCTCTTGTCTCCGCTAAGTCGACTTCAATGGCGCCGGTGAAATTCGCCCCATCGACTGTTGCTCCGTTCATGCGAGTACCGGTCATATTCGCGTAGCTCATATCGGCCCCCGTTAGATCGGCGAGAGCCAAGGACGCGTTGACCAGATTGGCGTAGTTCAGGTGCGAGTAACTCATGTACGCACCTGTCAGCCGCGCGCCAGTTAGATTCGCAAAACGCAAGTCAGCGTTGGTAAGCCTGGTACGCGTAAACACGGCGTTGATGAGGTTGGCGCCTGCCAGGTGCGCGCCGTTCAAGACTGTGCGGGTCAGATCTGCACCGGCCAGGTTAGCGCCCGTGAGATCTACCCCCGCCAGGTTCTGGTCGTTAAGGAGCGCACCGGGGCAGGACGTCACACGTACCCCCGGCACGGGATCGGTAACAATGGTGCAGGTACCGATCACGGTGTCGGCGTAGGCGGGTGGGGCCGCCAAGAACGAAGCCGACGCTGCGACCACGATGGCGCCCAGTGCCGCAGCACTACCTCTGCGTATCCGCGTCAATTCCCGCGTCATCGTGCGGCGCTGATCACTGGACATCTCATCCCCAATTCGTTCTTGACAGTGGCGGAGGAACCTCCGTGCGGCCGTTCCAGAAGAAACCGACCGGAGATCGATAGAGCGCGACTGCTGCACTTTTCAGCCCAGTCAGTGTAACCATGGCCGCGGTGTCCGTGGATGACGAAACGGAAATTGGATCTACGGTTCGTGTGGCAGATCCGCGGCGCCCACGACGTTCCATCGCCGGTTCTCATGCGGCCACTTATCAGACTGCTCAGCCGCCTGCCGATAAGGTCATATTTCGTCACTATCGACGAAAAATAGTGCGGCACAATGGATTGCGCTCCGATAATGTACCATATTTTGAGTTAATTTGACATGACGCAGGTAGAGCCACCATCCGGCCACCCCGATCAACGGGACCATTCAGATGACCAGCAACCGCAACTACCGGCTCGGCGCCGGCGACTCTGCGCCAAGCCCCGTCCCATTTGAACTCGAACGCCCAACCCTCTCCAGATGGGGCTTCACCCAGGGTGGCGAGCATCGGGTTCGGGAACAGGCGGCACCCGTTCAGGATGCCCCGCCGGCAGGGACGGCACACGTGCTGCGGTCCGGCCACGATGTCGCCCGGAGGGGAAGGGCAACGACCAACTGCAGGTGCTGGCGCGACACCGGCAAACAGGCCGGGTGCCTTGCCCTCGAATCCGTGCTGGGCACGACGCCATAGGGGTGCGAATCCGTTGTCGATGACGGCGATCGGGTCGTCGAACGCTCCTACGATGGTGGCGGTGTGCCGAACCCGGTACACCGAACCGAGCACAGGAGGTCATCTTCATGGGTGGAATTGCCGACAAGTTCGACAAGGCATACGAGGAAAAGCCGATCAGTGAGCTCGCTGACGCCCCCGTCGAGGCGCTCCAAGGGGTGAGCCCGGGCGATGCCCAGCACCTCAAGGACGCGTTCAACATCAAGACCGTGCGCGATCTGGGCACCAACAAGTACTTCCTCTGGGCCCAGGCAGTCGCCAAACTCGCCGACTAGCAGTCCACGACGTCGAAAGCCGCGACCCTTCAACAGGTCGCGGCTTTCTATGTCTGGGGTGGTCCGTACGCTCGCGAGTGCGGAGGGAGAAGGCTCGATGAAGGAGCCACATGTACACCGACCGCAACCCACCGAGCAGCTGCCCGAACGGGCACCGGCTGGGCCCGTACAAGGTGCTGGTGGGCTGGGACAACCTCCGACGGCCCCCCTGCCGGTCCTGGACCTGCCGCACCTGCTGGGCGGTCGTCTACGCCGCCGAACCGGTCCAGCCGCCAGCAATCCATCCCCGCGGATTGTGACCGACAGTGCACCACCCTGCCGGGAGCAGGCCGGCACGCCAGGGTCGTCCGCATACAATGACCTGCGACATCACAAACGTGTTCGGGGGCGAATATGCGACATCCATTTCGACGACGACAGATCACACCAGCGAAGCCAGCGACGCACACCCAGAAGTTATGGCGTCACGGCCGACTGGCCATCGGATGATCCGCTGCTTGGCAATCACGACCTTCGAGCCAGACGCAGTCGAACGAACCGTCAATGCCTAACGCCCACATGATCTATCAGGTCTCATACATTGACGCCGAGCTGCGTAACACGTCCCTTGCGCTGGCATGGAAAGCAGCCGACATCTATGCCACCGATCCAGCCAGCGTCGATGCCATCGCTGAGGCCGGCCAGTTCGTGTCTCTGACATTGCCGGCGTCAGATGTGGCGCTCCTAGTCGCGGTCGTCAACGATGCCGCCTGTCACCTGGCGAACACACGCATCGCCGGCACGGCACGACCATCTGACCCGACCCGGTGGGTCAATTGGCAAGCATCAGCCACCGAACTGAGGCCCATCCTCGCTGACGCTGCCTGCTTTGCCTACCGTCATCCCATCCCCGCTTGCCAACACCCAGGACGCTACGAAATCACAACGCCAGGTAGTCGATGAGTACCACTAACCGGCCGGAAGATACCCCGGCCGGCGATCTCACCGATCCGGTACCGCTCACACGGTCGACTGCACCCGGTGGCAGGCAAACGCCGCGCCCGACCTCGTTGATCGGGGCCAACTTGGTCATGGTCCTGATCATGGCATCGGTGGTCGGTCTTGTTGCTCGGCGTTGTCGTCCTGGTCGAGCTGTTGACCTGAGGGGAACGGTCGTTTCGGGTTCTCGTGGATACGAGAAGGAGGAGGAGGTATTCATGACTGATCTGCGCGATGTCAACGCTCCTGAGCTCAACAGGTTCATTGCTGACGTACTCGATGGGGCCTTGTCGTTGCCGGGCCGGCGACCACGTGAGCTTGAGGGGTGGCACGTTAGCACTGTGACTGCAGAGCCTGATGGCACAGGGCTATGGATTGCCGTCGGCCGGGCCGATGATCCTGACAGTTTCGCGGAGGTCCGGTTCGAGCATGTGCCCGATGCCGACGGTCAGCTGGACAGCTCCCCGCCGTGACTACGATTGAAATGTCTAGTCGTGACGACACAGCACTAGTCGGCACTGGCCCCCGCTTGCTTATTCTTTCGATCGTCGCCGTGCTCAGTGGCGTTCTTCTTTGCGGTTGCTCAGCTGACACTCCCGACTCCCGCGACAAGGCAACAGCCATGTCGTCTGCACGTCTGGTGGAGGCCGCACCAGACGCCCCCTATTTGCCGCCCACGGAGCGCCTTGAGGCGCAGCTGCAGGCCACATTGGAGACGGTCTTCGGCTACACCGGAATCGTCGACACAAGGTGCACCGATCTGTCGGGAACATGTCTGGTCGACTTCGAAGATGCACCCACCGAGGTCGTTTCGGTGACCCATGGAAAATGGCGGAACCTATGTTGGTTCCGCTCATGCCCAGATGACAGCAAGGACTCGCCAAAACATGCTGCCCGACTAGGCGATTCCCGCTGCGTTTCGTCACTGGTGACGAAACATATTGTGCCGCAATTGATCACGCCGGTAACAATGATTACGTCAGGTTGATCGGTGGGGTAGCGGTTGTCCGGATTGCTACGTAGCCCCGATCTTCAGTATTTGCAGTCGCTCTCACCAGGCACTCCTAGTGGAGTGCGACGTCTGCCGGGAAGTAGATCGCTGAAGGGTTGGACTTAGAAGCAGATTGAGCCGAAGCAGTTCCCCGGATCAACGGGTGCCGCTCTCACCGTCAACGGGACGCTTGGTAGCACCCAGAGTCCGGGTTCGGGGTTTTCGGGGGGCCCGTTTATAAACGCAGCTTTGGTCAACCAAGCCTCACCAAGAGTGTTGGACGTACATGAGATAATGGGCTGGTAGGTGCCAGGGGATACGTCGTCAAAGTGGATTGGTGTGGACCCGATCGGATAGAGAACCTCGCCGGGAACAGCGAAGAACTTGCCGTCTTCAACCCCATCGGTTCCTCCCACCAGGCATTCGATGGCGCCCCCCGTGCGGTTGTCGATGAGCACGTCGACGCTTTCCACTCCGCCCTGGGCGGTGACCTTTACGCTGTCTTCGGCCGCTGAGGCCGACGCTGCGCCCAGGAGTCCCAGCGCGAGTGATGTGGACGCTGCGACGCCACCGGTTATGAACTTACGCATATAGAACACTTCCGCTGTGGTTGTTCAGGCCAGATGGTCTGGCTAGCGATTACGGGATGAGGTAGGGCGGGTTGCAGAACTTTGCGTCGATGGTGGCGGCGTAGAAACCGGGGAACCGTGGGTCTTTGCCTCTGGGGGTGTAATAGAGGCGCACGCAGCCCGGGGGTTGAGGGCGAGAGCGCTGTTGGCCTTCGATTCGATGTTCCCGGCGATCTCGTTGTAGTTATACGGCGCTACGGTTTTCGCGATTCCGAGTGCTCCGGAGTCGCGGACGGCCCGAGTCTGCGCTGTGGTGAGGATGGTACCGGTGTATATCGGTGCGTCGGTGCTTTCAGGCGACACGTTCGAGTAGACGGCCGGGAAGGCGCGGGCAGGGAATTGGATCAACCGAGCGTTCGAATTGTCGGGCGAGGTGGCCGGCGCTGCGGCCGCCGGGGACACCCCGGTTGTCAGCGCTGCGACTGTCAGGGCAAGTGTGGCAAGAGCTTTTGTTTTCATGATGAGTCCTTCTGTGGTTGGTGTGTGCGGTCAGTGGGAGTGCAGGGAGGTGTCGTCTCCGTTCTATTGGGGGTTGTGTGGGTGTTAGACGTTGTGCTTTCGAGGAGTAGTCCGAGGGTGCTGAAGATGAGGCCGAGGGCGAGTGGGCCGACGTAGTAGAGGCCGATGGCGATTTGGGCGGGGTTACCGTTGAACAGGGCTATGACGAGGTCGCCGGTGGTGGCCCAGAATGCGTAGGCCAGGGTGGCAATCATGGTGAGTCCGACAGCGAGGCTGATCGCGCCGTAGGCGGCCAGGGCGCGTTGGCCGGCAGGCAGTTGGCGTCGGATTGTGTGGGCGAGTGCGCGACGGGCGCGGGGCCCGAGGTCGGGTTCGTCAAGCAAGTCGGCCAGGGCCCAGTGACCATCGACTTGCAGGACGGGGAGCGCGTTGATGCCGATGTCTACCAGGCCGAGGATAGCGAGGCGCCAGAACACGATTGCTAAGAGCGGGTCTTGGACGAGGTGTGCTGCGATGGCGAATAGGGCTGTGGTGACAACGTCGACGACCAAACCGATGAGTGCCTGGACGACGCGTTGGTGGCGCGGCAGGGTCAGTGCTGGTGTGGAGTCGACGAAGAACGACAACGCACCCCAGTAGAAGCCGAAACCGGCGCGGCGCGGGGCTCGCCCGTAGTGACTTAGTGCGACGGCGTGGGCGAACTCGTGCGCGATGGTTGCGGTCATGCCGAGCGCGATCATCAGCAGTGCTTCGGTGGCCGGACTGTCGCTCACCCTGGGTAGGCCGTCGGGGCGACCACAGAGGAGTGCGATACCGCCGGCGGCGAGGACTGCGGCAATGACAATGAGGCCCAACGGATGTGTCAGGAGGGGTACGAGTCGGCGGTTCAGCCATGCCGAGGGTGTGGCGATTCCTTTGATCATCAGGCCGCTGCGGGAGACTGTGAACCGTCGTTCACGAGCGGGGGACGAGCTGTGGTTGGTGCCGGGATCGTCGTCGCCGTTGGTAAGCACTCCGAGTTCGACGAGGTCGTCGACCACGGTGGGGTCCAGTGGTGGTCCCAGTGCGGTCGTCAGATGGCTGGGGTCGGGGTTGGTCGCGAGTAGCACCGGCAGGTCCGCAGCTCGTGGGTGCTCGAACAGAACAGTGTCGCCGTTCGGGCACGCCAGCACCAGTCCGCGTTTGGAGACCCGGTAGTGGGTGTGGGGGGCCAACGCAACCATGAAGTGACCGTCCCCTCTTGTCGTCGTGACACGTTGTGGACTGGAAGGAAGCGAATTTCGACTGGAGCCGCGCGGGCAAGGACCACGCCCATTGCCCACGCGGCACTGCGACTGCCTCGCGGACCGTTCGCAGTTGTCGATCTCAGTCGAAGGTGGGTAGTCACCGTCCGCGCATGGCACGGGCCAGGCGGGTGAGTTTGCGGATCATGGTGTTGTCTCCTTTCCGGTGTGATGAGGGTTGACTTGACTGGCGGTCAGATGCGGCCGCGTATGGCGCGGGCTAGGCGGGTGAGTTTGCGGATCATGGTGTGTCACCTCTTTTCCTGTGTGAGTGGGTGGTTGGGCGCGCATCGTGTGGTGGTGGTCCAACGCGCGGGGTGGAGGGGGTGATCGACGACGATGCGGTCGTGCGGTCTGCGCGGGCCGCACGTGTGGCAGTGGATTCGAGTTCATTCGCGGTGACCTGGAGGTGGACGTCGGGGGTGATGCGTTCGGCGGGGTGGCCAGCGTGGGCGCAGGCGCGGGTGACGGCGTCAGACGAGTGGCCTGCGAAGACGCAGTACAGCACTTCGTCGTGGGGCGCGGACACGGCCAGAAGCAAGCGAACATCGGTGTGGCGTGCAGTGTGTGCGGTCTCGTGGGCTTGCAAGTCTGCGACGGTGTCGTCGAGGTGCGCTGCGCTTGGGTCAGGCTGATACCACTCCACGAGGTAGCAGCTCATATTCGGCGGTGTGGTCAACACACTGTGCACGCTATGGCCGCGAGGACATGGGATGAATCAGGGTTTTCCCTACACTTAGGAAATCACGCACGTGCAGCGCGGCGTTCCTGCAGGAGCTCCGCACAGTGGTCGGAGCAGGCGCAACCTCCGCTTTTTGAGATCTGCAACCTGTTGATGCCGGAACTGCAATCATGCGTGGTGTGTCAGCACCGTTGATCCGACGCCCGGAACTCGGTGCGCTGCAGCGCTTCCTGAGCTCAGCTAACGAGCAGCCCTCGGGGTTGTTGTTCGAGGGCGAGGCCGGTATTGGCAAGACGACCGTCTGGCAGGCAGCGATCGAGCGGGCCCGGGAACAAGGATTCAGGGTCCTGGCAGCGCGACCGGGCGCAGCTGAAGTGGTGCTCACCTATGCGGTCCTGGCCGACGTGCTGGGCGACATCGAGCCGGCGGTGGTCGAGCATTTGCCGCAGGCCCAGCAGGACGCGGTCGACCGGGTGCTCTCACGGGCGGCGTCAGGACCTGCCTCTGACGAACACGTGGTCGGCGCAGCGTTTCTGTCAATCCTGCACCGCCTCGGCGAGCACTCACCGGTAGTAGTTGCCGTCGACGATGTGCAGTGGCTCGATGCGTCCAGTCGTGCAGTGATGATGTTTGCGCTACGACGGGCGCGGGGGCGAATCGGTGTCCTGGGCGCGGTGCGCTCAGAGGTGGGTGCCGCCGATCCCGCCGCCTGGCTGCAGCTCAGCAGACCCGATGGAGTCGAACGCTTGCGCCTCAAGCCGTTCACTCTCGGCGGCCTTCATACACTCATCGCACACCGCTTGGGCCGCTCACTACCGCGGCCGGCGATCGTGCGGATCGCCGAAATCTCGGGGGCAACCCGTTTTATGCCCTCGAACTTGCCCGCAGCACAAACGGTCTCGCAGCGACCCATCACGTTCATTTACCCGGCACACTCACTGCGATCGTGCAGGCGCGGCTGAACCGACTTGACGAGCACACACGAGAAGTACTGCTGACAGCAGCAACTGCGGCAGCACCCACAATCGAGCTGATCGCCCAAGCTCGCGGTGCAACCGTGGACCGTATCGTTGAGATCCTCGAGGGCGCTGAGGCCCAGAACATAGCGACAATCGCCGGCAACCGCGTCGAGTTCACCCACCCGCTGTTGACCGCTGGTCTCTACAGCCAAGCCACCCCCGCCCAGCGCCGAGCCGTGCACCGAAACCTTGCCTCAATCATCGACCAACCCGAGTTGCGGGCCAGGCACCTAGCCTTATCCGCGGCCACTGCAAACCCCACAACACTGGACGCGCTGGACTGCGCCGCCGAAGCGCTCAGCGCGCAGGGAGCGCCGATGGCCGCCGGCGAATTGACCGACCTGGCAATCGCACTCGGCGGCGACACCCCACTGCGGCGCATCCGTGCGGCCAGCCACCACTTCCGCGCCGCCGACATGCTCAAAGCACAACAAGCCATCGAACCGGCACTGGCTCAATCGCCGGCAGGGTTGCTGCGAGCCATCGCTGCGAATCTACTTGCTGCGGTACGGATGTACGACGACAGCTTCGTCGAGGCAGCTGACCTGCTGACATCGGTACTTGGCGACGCCGCCGACAACCAGGCGATACTCGCGCGCACACTCTTGTCGCTGTCGATGGCCGAAGGCATGAACGGCCAATTCGAGAGCGCGTTGCATCACGCTTCGCGAGCAGTGTCAGTGGCCGACGGCAGCGGCGACCACTCGGTCCTCAGCAGCGCTCTGGCCATGTGGGTGACACTCAAATGCGCCTACGGGCACGGCTACGATGCCGCCGCGATGCACCGCGCGCTCGAGCTCGAAGGACCGGGCGGCGACGCGCCAGTCCCATACCGGCCCAGCGCGGTGCACGCGTTGATGCTGGCCTGGACAGGGCAACTCGATCAGGCCCACACCCAGATGGCTGCCGTGCGTCATCGGTGCATCGAACGTGGTGCTGACAGCGACATGATGTGGGTCGCCGGGCACACCATCTTGATCAACATATGGCGAGGGCGTTACACCGAGGCAGCCGAAGTCGCCGACGACGCGATGGAACGCGCGCAGCAACTGGACGGCAAGAACATGCTTGTCATCGCCCGGCTGCTGCGGGTGATGGTCACCGCCTACACCGGCGACCGCAACAGCCGTGCCCAGGCCCGGGAGGTGATCGACGACGCCCGCCGCTGCGGTTCACGCTACCTCTCCGAATGGCCCACAATGACCCTGGGTTTCATCGAGGTGTCCCTAGGCCACTACACAGAAGCCATCAGCACGCTACGACCGCTGCTCGACAACTTTCATATCCACCCGGGGACCGAAATCCTCAGCTCGGGATACATTCCCGACGCTGTCGAAGCACTCGTCGCACTCGGGCGCCCCGAGGAGGCAGAACCGCTCGTCTACGCCCTCGAACGCAACGGATCTACGCTGGACCGACCCTGGATGCTCGCCCTCGGTGCCCGCGGTCGCAGCATGCTTCTGGCCGCCGCCAACAACATTCATGCCGCCGAAACACACGCCGCACGCGCCATGGTCGAGCACGAACGGCTGCCCATGCCGTTCGAGCAGGCCCGCACCCAACTGCTCCTAGGGCAACTACAACGTCGACAACGCCGAAAAGAAGCAGCAGCTGCAACACTGTCCGAGGCACTGCAGACCTTCGACAAGCTGGGCACCCCTCTGTGGGCCGCCCGGGCCCGCACCGAACTCGACCGCGTCAGTATTGGACCCAGGGACATCGCCGCCCTGACTCCCTCCGAACAACGCGTCGCAGACCTCGTCGCGACCGGCATGACCACACGCGCCGTAGCAGCCGCACTGTTCATCAGCCCAAAAACCGTCGAAGTCAACCTCACCCGCATCTACCGCAAACTCGGTATCCGCTCACGCGCCCAACTGAGCTCCGCCCTCGCCAAGATCACTACCCGCGCACCCTAGGGCGGGCGTTACTCCGTGTCTGTACCCCGCAACGCTGAAAATACGCGCACGCAGCTAGATGGATACCTGCTGTATTTCGTCACTGGTGACGAAACAGATTGTGGCACAATTAGTTACGCCGATAATCATCGTTATGTCAAGTAAGCTTGACGCGGCACAGGTGGAGCCACCAGACGCCGGTCCAAGCGGGCAACCCCATCCAGATTTAGGATGAGAACCGCCAAAGTCCGCACACTGATGCTCTTCTGACACGCAAGCGGCCACCGTTGTGTTCGCCGCAGGTGTGAGTTCGGTGGGTGTGGGTACCCGGTGTCCGATCGACTCCATGTGCCATCGACAGTGAGGTTAACAATCACAATGACAACTTCCAGTGGCAACCCGATTCACGATCCAACGACGAGCTCGCCGACTTCTGGCGAGACACCAACCGTAGACGTCGCCAAGGCGCAAGCAGGCGATGTTGTAAGTGGCGCTACAGATGCCGGTAAGCACGTTGCTTCGGTTGCGGGCGATCAGGCCTCGCAGGTGGCCGGCGAGGCCACGACCCAGGCGAAAGATCTGCTGCACCAGACCAAGGGCGAACTGACAACGCAGGCCTTCGAGCAGCAGAAGCGTGTTGCCGGTGGGTTGCGGGCACTGTCCGACGAGTTCGGATCGATGGCCGACAAGTCCGAGAATCAGGGTGTGGCAACCGATCTCACGCGTCAGGCCGCCCAGCACGCGCAGACGGTGGCATCGTGGCTCGACGACCGCGAACCCGGACAGATCCTCGACGAGGTAACCAGCTTTGCCCGGCGCAAGCCCGGAACATTCCTGGCGCTCGCCGCCGGTGCCGGCCTCGTGGCCGGAAGGCTCGGCCGCGGACTGACCGCAGCCAACAGCAGCAACGACTCCGGCTCGAACCCGGCGCCGAGCCCAACCCCTCTCGCCGACAACACCCAGACCCAACCCATTGCGCCGATCAACGCGGTACCGCCGGTTGATCCCGGGTACGGAACCGGGCAGCATGCGGCGCCACCGGCCCAGCCCGGATATACCCCCGAGCCGCCGCCCTACACGGTCGCCCCCGGTTACCAGCAGCAGCCCGGCTACCAGCAGCCGCCGGCGCCGGGCGTGAACCCATGAGCGCCCCGTACGGCGCACACCCGGGAGAGGGAGCCGAGACCAACCCGCCGTCGATAGGCGAGCTGCTCTCGAATGTGAGCGAAGACTTGTCCATTCTCGTCCGACAAGAACTCGCACTCGCGAAAGCCGAAGCCACTCAGACCGCCAGCAGGGTGGGCAAGGGCTCAGGAATGCTGGCAGGCGCTGCGGTGGCCGGCTACTTCGTACTCCTGTTCCTGTCCATCGCCCTGTGGTGGGGGCTCGGCAACGCGATCGGGCACGCATGGTCGGCTCTTGTCGTCATGTTGATCTGGGCCATCATCGCCGGCGTTCTGGCCGTCCTCGGTCGGACAGCACTGCGCAAGGCCAAAGGACTCCCGCAAACCACCGACACAGTCAAGAACATTCCCGGCGCACTGACGCCCCATCCCCAGGAGAGATCATGACCAGCAGCTCAGACCCCGATCAGATTCGTGCCGAGATCGAGCGCACCCGCGCGGCGCTCAGCTCAGACGTGGATACCCTTGCGTACGAGGCCAATCCGGCCACCATGGCCAAGCGAAAGGTCGGTCGCGTGACCGGTCGGCTCAGTGGCGTCCGTGAGCGCGTGATGGGTACGGCTCAGGACACCGCCCAGAATGCCTCGGCCACAACCAGTTCGGCAGCATCCTCGGTCACGGGTGCGGTTCAGTCCGCGTCCGGCACCGTTCAGGATGCCGTGCAGTCGGCACCCGGTGCGGCAAAGGCCCAGACCCAGGGCAATCCGTTGGCCGCCGGCCTGATCGCCTTCGGCGCCGGCCTGCTGGTGTCTGCGCTCATTCCCGCCAGCGAGAAGGAGCAGCAGGCGGCAGTGGCCCTCCAAGAGAAGGCGCAGCCCCTCACAGACGAGGTCACCGAGGTGGCCAAGCAGGCTGCGCAGAATCTGCAGGGCCCGGCGCAAGACGCGGCCGCTGCGGTCACCGAGACAGCCACCGACGCTGCTGACACCGTCAAGCAGGAAGGCACCTCTGCGGCCCAAGGCGTGCAGGAGCACGCGAAGGACGCGACAAACAAGGTTGCCGACCAACAGAAGTGACGTGGGGTGCCGCGCGGCGGGACTACCCGCCGCGCGGCCACGCCCTACGCCAGCAAGGGCGAAGATGCTGGCTTTTGTGCCGTCGGCCTCTCAGCGGACGCGGTGCTGTTCCAGCGTGGACGATATCGCGACGCCTTCTAGACTTATTTCAGGCTCTGCGGTTCTAGGGCAACCGTCCAACAGATCGAAACGCAAGTGGCAGAACACCGTTGAGCCTCGCAACCCCTAGGAGCGCACCATGGCAATCACTGCAACGTGATCTCGATTTTCGAGAACACTGCCCACTTCACCGACTCCGACTGGTGGATCGTGGAATGGGCGTCGATGCGCGCTGTGCACCACCCGAGATAGGTCAAGGCTGTGACGTAGTCCATCGGCCCGTTCGCACGGCCACGGTGCGTACAGTGCCGTTACAGGCTGAACCGCGAATGTCGCTTGGCAAACCCAGCAGACCCCGGTCAGTAAGACTCAAGCTACCGAGGAAGCGCTGCCGTTCGCGTAGATGGTGCGCAGATGTACGAGCGCGTCGCGTAGCCGAGTCTTGAAGGTGGCCAGCGGCACGTTGAGGTGCGCAGCGCACTGCTGCGGGGTCATGTCCGCGAAGTAGACGAGCTCGATGCTTTGACGTTGACGTTCGGTGAGTGTGGCCAGATGCCCCCGCAGCTCGCAGTATTCCTCCCCGAGCAGCATCTGCTCATCTGAGGGGCCGTGATTGATGTCAGCGAACAGCACAGCCGCCCGGGCAATTCTGCGGCGCTGCCCCTCCTCTGAACGGACGCGGTCGATGGCGCGGCGGCGCGAAACCATCATCAACCAGGACAGCGGGCTGCCCATCCCCGATTCGTAGTGGTGGATCTTCTGCCACACCTCGAGATACACCTCGTGCAGGACATCTTCGGCGAACCCGACGTCGCGAACCGTGGCGTGAATCAGCGCGAACAACCGTGCCCGAGTGGACATGTAGAGACAATCAAAGGCTGCCGGTTCTCCCCTTGCCACACCGACGAGCACATCAGCAAGCTCTGCTGAATCCACCCTGGGATCCTGCGCAATAAGCACGGTGGTCATAACCGAGCATCGGTCGCGCGCACCAGTGTGTTACCGATCACCGTCACTGTCGGAAGTCATTCGACACGTGCCCATGAACGGATTGGTTTGCACAACAAATTACTTGTTTTATCTCTACGAAAGACCCGGTGGAGGGGTGCAACCGGCGCACGGTAAGACACGCGGTCATGGCCCAGAAGTGTCAGGCGCACCCTGTCCTGGGGGCCCGAATGATCGCGGACAAAGCCGCAACGGTTAGGACAATGGCCCTAGCGCGGCCCGCACACGCCGGATAGATAACGACGGGTCCGGGGCCAAAACCTGATCCGGCGAAGGTCGGGTTCGTGGACATGTCGCTGCTCCATCGACGGGTAAAGAATGCACGCTATAGGGCGTCAGTGTCTGATCGGTGAACGGTTTTCGCCACGCTGCCTTTACGGCCGCAGCGGCAGGTGAGCTCGCCGTTATGGGCAGACGCGGTGACCACTAAAGTGATAGTCGGCGGCGTGATGAGAGCAACGTTGCCGTGGGCACCGGCGAATCTGCGACACTGGCTGCATCCGTCGCGACGTCGGAGTACGTGATGGTTGGCCGAGGAGCGCGCTCACTATGGACCACACCACTGACTCCACCCCGACGGGGGTGCCGGACCTGTTAGTGCCCTCCACGCCAGCGCTGCGTGCTGTGGTCGCGGTGACCGCGCGGGTGACCGGGTGCCCGGTGGCGATGATCAATGTGATCGACGTAGGCCGGCAGTACACCGTTGCCGCCCACGGTTACGAAGCCGGTGGCAGTGTCCCGGTCGCACAATCAGCATGTGCTGGTGTGATCGCCCGCGGCGCCCCGATCGTCATCTCCGACGTCAGCGGTGATGTGGACAAGCATCGCGATGTCGTTGATCCGGTGCGCGAGAGCGGTTTTAGAGCGTATGCGGGAATTCCAGTGGGGGGCCAGGACGGCTCGCCGCTGGCCACGTTATGTGTCCTCGACATCCACGCCCGCCGCGCACGCGACTTTGATGACGCGGGCTTTCAGCAGTGTGCGGTGCTGGCTGCAGAGGCGTTGGCGGCGGCGTGGTCTACCCGCCGCGACCGAGACACCCCTACCGCTGCTTCACATCGTGCGGCGGTGGAGGTGGCTGAGGTTGCGGCTGCGCTCGATCGCGGTGAGATCGTGCCGTGGTACATGCCGATCGTCGATCTGCACACCGGCGCTGTGGTCGCGGTCGAGGCCTTGGCCCGGTGGTTACACCCGGTCCGGGGGGTTCTGGCCGCTGATGCGTTCATCCCCCTGGTCGAGCAGTCCGAGCTGATCATCGACTTTGATCTCATGATGTTGACGCGTGCGCTGGCGGACCTGCAGCAGTGGCGTGGCGCCCGCGGTGACGCCGACAACGTGGCTGTCGCCGTGAACTTTTCGGCCCATCACTTCTACCGTTCTGACTGCGCTGAGAAGATCGATGCGGTCACGTCCGCGGCGGGAGTGCACCCCAGTTCGGTGATACTCGAGATCACCGAAACAGTTGCGGTGTCTACCACAGCACTCATGGACGCGCACGTCATCGACGACTTACGGGCCCGTGGCTACCTGATCGTGTTCGACGACATCGGTGGTAGCTGGCTGCCCGCCGAGCACCTGCTCTCGATCGGCGTCAATGGACTCAAAGCCGACCGCACCGTCGGCTCAGCGCTGCACACTCCCACCGGCCGGGCCATCGCCCGCGCTCTGACCGCGCTGACCACCGAACTGGGCCAGTTCCTGGTCATCGAAGGCATCGAAACCCCCGAACACGCCCACCAAGCCCGCATGATCGGCGCCCGTCTGGGCCAGGGATACCTCTGGTCACCAGCACGCCCGGCCAACACTTTTCCCATGCTCGACCCCTGAACCCCGAGGTCGGCCAGGATGTCAGCTCCCGCGCCGGCCCATGTCAGGGTGCCGTGCACGATCAGATTCTAATCCCTCGCCAGATGGGGCTTCGCCCAGGGTGGCGAGCATCGGATCGGGAACAGGCGGCACCCGTTCAGGATGCCCCGCCGGCAGGGACGGCACACGTGCTGCGGTCCGGCCACGATGTCGCCAGGCGGGGAGGTGCAACGACACGTACAGGTGCTGGCGCGACACCCGCAAACACGCCGGGTGCCTTGCCCTCGAATCCGTGCTGGGCACGACGCCATAGGGGTGCGAATCCGTTGTCGATGACGGCGATCGGGTCGTCGAACGCTCCTACGATGGTGGCGGTGTGCCGAACCCGGTACACCGAACCGAGCACAGGAGGTCATCTTCATGGGTGGAATTGCCGACAAGTTCGACAAGGCATACGAGGAAAAGCCGATCAGTGAGCTCGCTGACGCCCCCGTCGAGGCGCTCCAAGGGGTGAGCCCGGGCGATGCCCAGCACCTCAAAGAGGCGTTCAACATCAAGACCGTGCGCGATCTGGGCACCAACAAGTACTTCCTCTGGGCCCAGGCAGTCGCCAAACTCGCCGACTAGCAGTCCACGACGTCGAAAGCCGCGACCCTTCACCAGGTCGCGGCTTTCCGTCTGTCCGGGGTAGTCCGTAGGCTCGCGAGTGCGGAGGGAGAAGGCTCGATGAAGGAGCCACATGTACACCGACCGCAATCCACCTCGTAGCTGCCCGAACGGGCACCGGCTGGGCCGTACACGGTGCTGGTGGGCTGGGACAAAGGCGCGGCACGGGCGGGCTTACGGGGTCTTCAACCTGTTGCCGCGCTAACGAACTTACCGATCACCGAATAGATTGCTGGTTCCGAGCGCGCCTCACGAGAGGTGTCAGTGAAAGTTGATACAACTTTCGGGTGCAATCAGAACATGAGGTGACAACGTCGCGCCGGCGCCACTGGCGCGGCGAGCGCAAAGCTGTGTTAGTTCGGGTGCCGGTCGGGCTCGCCGACCAGCTCGCAGAGGAAGCTTCGAGTCGAGGCACATCCGTCAGCGAATGTGCGGCTGCGATCTTAGCCGACGCCCTGCATGAAGGGTCAGTAGCGTGACTCGGATACTGCAGACTGCGGCGACCGAGCTAGAGGACTCGCTCGCTCTACGGAAGGCTCGCGGGGCGTTTTTCACGCCGGCGGCGTTAGCCGACTTCGTCTCTCGCTGGGCAATCCGCACTCCTGTCGACACTGTCTTAGAACCTTCGTGCGGCGAAGCTGCTTTCCTGACCTCAGCGGCGACTCGGCTGGACGAATTGCACTCTCCACGCACGCGCCCCCAGCTTGAGGGGATCGAGATTCACGAGCCGAGCGCTCAGGCTGCGGCCAGGTTGGTGAAAGCGACAGGTCGCGCAGCGAGCATTCGTGTCGACGACTTCTTTGAGGTCCCCAGCAAGCGCCGATTCGATGTCGTCATCGGCAACCCGCCCTACGTCCGGTACCAGGATCATTCAGGTGCCGCCCGCCTCGCCAGCAGGCGCGCTGCGCTTCGTGGCGGCGTTGGTCTGACCGGCCTCGCCTCAATGTGGGCGGCAGCAACAGTGCACGCAGCCGAGTTTCTGCGCCCAGGCGGACGGCTCGGCCTCGTTGTTCCTGCGGAGCTTCTATCGGTGAACTATGCCGCAGAGGTGCGCCGCTACCTGATGGAACGGTTCGGCCGGGTGCGCCTCATCATGTTTACAGAACGGGTGTTCCCGGGGGTCCAGGAAGAGGTCGTGCTGCTCCTGGCCGAGGACGCCCTAGCAGATGGGGGCACGGATCATTGCGAACTACACCAAGTCCGCTCGATTGACGACCTCGACGACGAACTGTCATCTGGTGCGGCTCAACACCGTTGGCGGCCAGCGCATGCGCGGGCTAAATGGACGCCGGCCCTGCTGCCCGCGACTGCGTTCGAGGCGTATTCGGCTCTCACCGACAGCGCGGGGTTCGAGGTGCTGCACGAGTGGGGCGACACGACTTTAGGTGCGGTCACTGGCCGCAACCAATATTTCGCCCTGTCTCCTGCCCAAGCAAGGCGATTGCGACTTCGTGACTCAGAGACAGTGCGGCTGTCACCTCCAGGTAGTCGCCACCTACGTGGCTTGTCGCTGTCCACAGAAGCGTTGAACCGGCTCGGCGACGGAGGCGCGCAGACTCTGCTCTTTCGTCCCGGGGTGAAGCGCTCCGCCATGTCACCCGGGGCCCGGCGCTACCTGGACGAGGGTGAACAATCCGGAGTCCACGAAGCCTACAAATGTCGTGTCCGCTCACCCTGGTGGCAGGTGCCGATCAGCGAACCTGCCGATCTGCTGCTCACCTATATGAACGCCGACACGCCCCGCATGACCACCAACTCCAGTAGAGCGGTGCACCTCAACAGCGTCCATGGGATCTATCTGAGACCCGACTACCGATCGTCAGGAGCATCGCTACTGCCCATCGCGTCGCTCAACACTGTGACTCTTCTTGGAGCTGAGCTCGTCGGACGCGCCTACGGCGGCGGCATGCTCAAGATCGAGCCGCGAGAGGCAGACCTATTGCCTATCCCCTCCCCTCAGCTAGTCGAGCAGTTGGAGTCGGACCTACGGCATCTGCGGAAACCGGTCCGCGACGCTCTCCGCCGCGGCGATCTACTAGGCGCCGTGCGCCTCGTCGACCACGTTGTCCTTCGTCAAGGATTGGGCGTGTCAGACGACCAACATGCTGAACTTGTTGCCGCGCACGCCCTCATGTCCGCGCGTCGCTTCGCTCGTGCCGCCAAGCCTCGCCACCACAGCTGATGGCGCGCACCGACTCGTTTAGTCAGTTCGATCACCTCTTCGGTGACGAACCAACTGATCCGTGGGCGCACCGCCGTGGTGAGTCACCGACCTACACTCCTGACTACCGACTGCTCGAGCGGTTACTGGGTATACCCGTGGCAGAAGGCGCGGCGTCGGAGAGCGGCAAGTTCGCGAACGGCATCGATGCGTGGATCGCTCAAGAGTTTCGGCGAGCAGGATTCGAGCGAGATGAAGTGTGGCCCAGAGCTTCTAGACCTCGTGTGCTCCCTCGGGACATCAGCGTGTTGCTCGAGAAACTGCCAGCACCACTTAGGGAACAGGTCGCTGCACGCCTACCGTCGATCGCTGCCGTTGCGCCCGTCGACGCTCGTGTGCTCGGTCAGGCCTACCCCAAACAGGTCGATGTTGTGATCGCTCGGTGGGACCGAGGACCAGAGCTTCTCGTCTCGACCAAGGCCCAACTCTCGAGCTTCGGTAAGAACCTGCCCAACCGATTCGAAGAATCTTACGGCGACGCTAGCAATCTCCGCGGACGGTACCCTCTAGCCTCTGTCGGCTACTTCTTCGTCCAGCGCGCGACCATCATCCGCGATGAACCCGACGCGTTCGAGCGCACGATCGACATGGTTCGAAAGCTTCGACATCGAGGAGATGTCAACGGCTACACCGCAACCGCTCTACTTTTGGTCGACTGGGATGGGACAATCGCCGACCCTGCCGTTACCGCCCATCCAGAATTGGTACCCGCCGACATCAGCCCACCGGGCTTTTTCACCGAAATGATCGACCATCTGCTGTCCGTCACACCCGTCTCGTACCACGTACGGGTCAGGGAACGCCGAGAGCGCCGCGATCTACCCCTACCCGACAGTCCTGACAGCGACTGACTCATGACGGACACGGAGAGCAAGCAAATTAAAGACCATGCGGTGCTCTACACGGCCGCAGTCAGTGTGCTCGCAGTCCTCACCGCGCTGACTACATTCAGTATCAGCGTCACGGCTGGCACAGTTCAGAACGTTGCGCGCGTAGCCGCCCTTGTTCTCGGCGTCCTGACCGCATTCGTCGGCTTTCTCAAGTTCCGCAACGAGCGCGCCTTCAAGCATCAGCAGGAGCAAGAAAAGACCTCCCTGACCGAGGCGCTCCAAGCGGAGGCCCGCCGCACAATGCTCCTAGTCAATGGCGCCATGCTAGGAACCGCTGAGCAACTACGCGAACTGGCGGTGGCCGACCAACCCACAAAGGACGAGCTGATCAGCGGACTTCGTACCTCGATCGTCTGCAAGGTGTGCGACCTGGTTCAAAGTTATGCACCCCGGGCAGGCTACTTTCGAGTGGAAGACCTGACAGCAACCCGCAGGGTCATGCGCACCGGGACCTACACCCACTCACGCAACCGAGAAGACTCCTTCACGACAGAATTTGCCGAAGGACCCGGTCAGCCCGACCTCGCAGTATGGCAGCTAATCGACTCTGGTGACGTTTTCACGAGCAACGACACAAAGTCGAGCGTCCCCGATACATGGGACACCAACGCCAATAGGCAGTACCGGTCATTTGTCTCGGTTGCGGTACGCGCTGACGGCCTAGCCTTCGGGATGCTGACAGCAAACACCATGGAGACTGACGGGTTCACCGACTCTGATATCGGCATGATGAAAGTACTTGCACACCTCCTGGCCACGGCCGAGGCGACCGTTCTGTCGACGGGCAAGATCAACAAGATTCGCAATCAGATGGACTCGCGGTGACTGTCAGTGGGTATCGCTAGTGTTCGCGGAAGTAGACATGAAAGGTGGTGTGAGCCCCATGGAGAATCTCGAACCGGCACTGTTCGATGACCCCGACATGAGACGGGCATGGCAGGAAGCGATTGCTGCTGAACGAGAGGCGGAACGGCACCCTGAGCGCACGGCGGAGCAACGCCGGCGACTCATTCGCTGGGCAGCTCGACGCACAACTAGCGCCTGAGCTACACGACGCGGTAGCGCGCTCCGCGACATGCCTCACGAGGGTCTATACCTGGACCCCAAGCCCAGGGCGCTAACCACCATCACCGTTGACGAAATATATTGCGCAGCAACTAGTTACGCCGATTATATAGATATGTCAAGTAAACTTGACGCGGTGCGGGTTAGAGCCACCAGACGCCGGCGCCGATCAACGGAACTGCCACGCGGCCAGCAATTACATCCGCCGGCGCGGAACGTGTCTGGGCCGGTTACTCAGATGTCGTGTCTCTCCTACCGGGCTTCGCGCTGGACCGGCCGGTCAAAGCATAGGAAAACTTCTTCCCATTGTCGGGAACGCACTCCCCCTGGATGGTTGATCTGGACTGATTGACGATGGCGGGAGCGCAGTGCGAGTACTTGCATTGGCGGGACAGGCAGCGTCGGGCGGTTGGTTGTGCGCGAAGCGACTGAACTGGGCCACGACGTTGCTGCGCTCGTCCGCGACCCGAACCGCGCTACCAGTGTGTTACCGGCAGGCGTAACACTGGTCGACGGGGACCTCACGACCGGAGCCGGGATGGACGAAGCGGTTGACGGCATCGATGCGATCACCGCGACCGTCGACGGTGATGCCCGACGGGTCGACTACGAGGGCGTGCTTCGAATCTTGCTTGCCCTCGACAACCGCCATGCGCACATCGTGCTCATGTCGGCCATCGGAATCGCCAACGTCGGGGCCGCCTCCCCACTTCCAGACTGGAAACGCCGCGGGAGCGTCTGATCCGAGCAAGCGGCAACCCGTTCACAATCGCCCGACCGGGCTGGTTCGACATGCACGACGCCGACCAACAATCACTGCATCTGTTCCAGGGCGAGCAGCGAGGGTCGATGATCCCAGACGTAGGTGTCATCGGCAGACAGCAGATCGCTCGCGTCCTCGTTGGGGCACTCACGTCACTGGCCATGCCGTCTAGCGGGCGACAAACGACGAATAGCCGTTGTTCGGGAACGACTGCGGGTGATCAGCGGCGCGACATCCGCGCTGCTGCCCGACGACCGCAGGTGCACCTACACCCAATAGCTACGCAGCGCGGCTGCGACCGGCGCCAGTGCGACCTGAATGGCATCTAAAATTGGAATGCTTTCTAAAGTTGTATGCTCTCCTATATCCTGTTCTAGCTGGGCGTGTGTTGCGTCCAGTCTCGCGGTTTGGAGGGGAGTCGAGTATGGCGTCGCGCATCGTGGTTTTCGGAGCGACAGGTTTCACTGGTCAGCTGGTTGCCCGATCGTTGGTGTCGCGCGGTGTCCGTCCAGTTCTCGCTGCGCGTTCAGCCGAGAAGGTCGAACGTTTGGCGGCCGACCTTGGGGGTTTGCCCACGGCGTTAGCCGATGTTTCTCGCCCGGGGTCGGTGCGTGCGCTGGTCGAGCGGGGAGACGTTCTAGTGGCGACTGTGGGGCCTTTTGTCGAGTGGGGTGCCGCTGCTGTCGAGGCGGCCGCCGCCGCAGGTGCGCATTACCTGGATTCGACTGGTGAGCCGGCGTTCATCAGGCAGGTCTATGACCGCTACGGGCCGGAGGCGCGTCGCGCGGACAGCGTGTTGCTGACTGCGTTCGGTTTCGACTGGGTGCCGGGCCACGTGGCGGCTGGCCTCGCGTTGCGTGAGGCCGGTCCGGACGCGGTTCGTGTGGACATCGGCTATCTGAGTCTTGATAGCGGTATCAGCGGAGGGACAAAAGCAAGTTCGGCGCGAGCTGCGCTTGAACCGTCGTTCGGGTTTCGCAACGGGCAGCTGCGCAGCGAACGTACTGGTGGCCGTATTCGATCCTTCACTCTCGATGGCCGACAGCGGCGTTGGGCGTTCAGCGTAGGCGGTACCGAACACTTCGGGTTGCCCAAGCATTACCCGTCGCTGCGCGAGGTTAACGTCATGCTTGCAGGCGCAGGCCCGGCGACGACCCGCGCGATGCCTGCAGTGACACTCGCGCTGGCAGGTATCGGCGCGGTGGAGCCCTTACGTCGCGGCTTGATCAACCTCATTCGGGAGCGTGTCTCCGGGTCGACCGGTGGGCCGGACGCCGAGTCTCGCCAGCGTAGTGGCTCGCTGATCGTTGCGGAGGCGTTCGCCGGCGACGGCCAACTTCTACATCGCGCGACGCTGTCGGGGGTGAACGCCTACGACTTCACCGGCGATCTTCTTGCCTGGGGAGCGATTCAGGCCGCAGACGGTGCTATCACGCAGGCGGGTGTGTTGGACCCCATCAGCGCGTTCGGCCTCGACCCGCTCACCACCGGTGTCGCCGAGGCGGGCATCCAACTCTCTACTTCGCGAGGAGCGATCTGACGTGGCCACTCCAGCTACCAACACGGTCAACATCGACCCGACCGCACCTGTACTGGTTACCGGCGCAAGCGGTTACATCGCCAGTTGGATCGTGCGCTATTTACTCGAGGGCGGGTACACCGTGCGCGCGACGGTTCGCAACCCCGACAAGGCGCAGGGCCTCGAACACCTGCACCGCCTCTCTACGCAGCACCCCGGCCACTTGACACTGCATCGAGCTGACCTTCTCGACCAGGGCAGCTTTGCCGAGGCGATGGCCGGCTGCGAGGTGGTCATGCACACCGCCTCACCGTTTCTCGTCGGCAAGATCCGCGATCCCCAGGAGCAACTCATCCGTCCCGCTCTCGGAGGCACAACGAACGTCCTGACCAGTGTCGAACAAATGCCGACAGTCAAGCGAGTTGTGCTCACCAGCAGCGTCGCGGCGCTCTACGGAGACAACGCGGACATGCAGGGCAAGTCCGAGTTCGGCGAAACGGATTGGAATACGACCAGCACGCCCGATCACCAGCCATACAATTACTCCAAAACCGTTGCCGAACGCCAAGCGCGCACGATTCACGACGCCCAGGATCGCTGGGATCTGGTCAGCATTCACCCAGCGGTCGTACTTGGCCCCTCCCTGACCGACGTCAGCATCTCCGGGAGTATGACGACGATGCGGCACTTCACCGACGGGTCGTTGACACTCGGTGCGCCCGCGCTGATCTTCGGTGTAGTCGACGTTCGTGATGTAGCGCGAGCCCATATCGCTGCGGCATTCACATCCTTGGCCTCCGGCCGCTACATTGCGACCGCCGATACACTCTCGCTACTGGAAATCGGCACGATACTCCGGCAGGAGTTCGGCGATCGACGCTCGTTCCCGCGCCGCGAACTGCCCAAGTACGTGGTCAAGCTCGCTGCACCTGCGACCGGCATGTCCCGCAAGGTCATCGACCGCAATCTCGGTTGGCCCCTGGCGTTCGACAACTCCCGTACCCGCACCGAACTGGGCATCGAGTTCCGGCCCGCCTCTCAATCTGTTATCGAGATGTTTCACCAGATGAACCAGAAGAAGTAGCGGTCAGCCCTCGCAGACCCGACCGAGCCACCCTCACTCTAGGAGCAACTGCATGCCCAGCAAGACAACCCGCACCGACATCGTCTTCTCATCCGGCGCTGATGAGTGCGCCGGATGGCTGTACACACCTGATCGATCCGCGACCGACGGCCCGGCACCGATCATCGTGATGGCGCATGGACTGGGCGGAGTCAAAGAGGAGCGACTCGATGCCTTCGCGGAACGATTCACCGCCCAGGGCTACGCGTGCCTGGTCTTTGACTACCGCTACTTCGGAGCCAGTGGCGGACAGCCGCGCCAACTACTCGACGTCAAAGCCCAACTCGCCGACTGGAAAGCGGCAGTGGGGTTTGCCCGGACCCTCCCCGGGATCGATCCTGATCGAGTGGTGTTGTGGGGAACCTCGTTCGGTGGTGGCCACGTCATCATCACCGGCGCCGATGATCGCCGCGTTGCTGCCGTGATCGCACAGTGCCCGTTCACCAGCGGCCTGGCTTCGAGTCTGGTGATTCCGCCCATCACCTCGGTGAAGGTCACCGCCCGCGCGGTACGAGATGTTATCGGCTCACACCTGGGCCGTGCGCCGGTGATGGTGCCCACTTATGGTGCGCCCGGATCGACCGCACTCATGACCTCCCCGGACTCGGCAGCAGGTGTCGAGGCACTCATCCCCGTAGGCGCGACCTATCCCAAAGACGTAGCAGCACGGATCGCGCTGCAGATTTCGACCCACTTCCCGGGTCGCCGCGTCAAAGACCTCACCTGCCCGATCCACTTTGCAATCAGCGAACGCGACACCGTCGCGCCAGCAAAAGCGACGCAGAAGTACACCAGGGACGCCACCTTCGGAGAAGTGAAACTCTACGACGCCGGCCACTTCGACATCTACGTCGGTGACTGGTTTGAACGCAACGTCACCGATCAGATTGCCTTCCTGCGCCGTCACGTGCCGGTGCAGTAAGACCACACCGAAAGTAGGAGACCCCACCATGAACCGCTACGAACTTGCCGGGCGCACGGTCGTCATCACCGGCTCCACCGGCGGACTGGGCTCCGCGCTTGCCCAGGCGCTCCGCGACCGCGGCGCCAACCTCGCCCTCCTCGACCTCGACGAGAACCGCACCACAGAACAGGCTGCACATCTCGGCAGCCTCTCTGTCGCCCGCGGATGGCACGCGGACGTCCGCGACCTGGCTAGCGTCCAGGATGCGATCGACGCCGCCGCCGAACACTTCGGTCGCATCGATATTGTCATCGCCAACGCCGGAGTTGGGTCCATGGCGCCGCTGGAGACACTCGCGCCGGAGGTCTACGAGAGAGTCATCGACATCAACCTCAACGGCACCTGGCGCACCTTCCGGGCCGCGATGCCCCACGTCAAGCGGACGGGCGGTTATCTGCTCGCGATCTCGTCGATGGCTGCATTTGTACACTCACCGCTGAGCGGTCCTTACGTGGCCAGTAAGGCCGGGGTGTGGGCGCTCTGCGACGCCACCCGGCTCGAAGTCCGCCACTACGGCGTCGCCGTCGGCAGCGCGCACCCGACCTTCTTCAAGACGGCCATGATGGACGAGGTGCAAGACGACGCCGCCGGCAGCATCGTATGGGGAGGCAACAAGAGGGGACTATGGAAGATGATTACCCTCGACGAGGTCGTGTCCGCTGCCCTCGACGGAATCTCCCGACGTGCCCCTCTCATCGTCGCGCCGCGCACCAACTCTCTGTTCGCCCGCGTGCCTGGAATTATCCGCCCCCTCGTGGAGCGGGTCGGGTTTCCCGGCCGCACCATCCCAGACGCCATCGCTGCCGTCGGTGGTGACGGCTGGATCAGCGACCGAGATGACAAGCCGACTCGCGGCTAGATGAAAGTGTGAGCACAATGCCCTCACCCCCGACTACGGCCCTTCCAGACCGCCGAGGCCGCAAGAACGCAGCTACCCGCGAGGCGATCATCGACGCCGCCGAAGAACTGCTCCGCAGCGGCGGCCCCTCAGCAGTCACTCTGCCGACGATCGCCGAACGAGCCGATGTGGCACTACAGACCATCTACAACCGTGTCGGCTCGCGAGACGCCGTTCTGCTGGCGGTAGCCGAACGCGCCTTTGCCGCCAACCGCATCTACATGGACGAGGCCTACAACACCGGCGGCACGCCCCGCGAACGCATCCTGGCCGCCGGCAATGCCTATATACGCTTCGCGACCGAACGACCCCACGAGTTCCGGCTGCTTCTCGACCCACCCGAGCTGCCCGGGCCGACCGAGGCCATCGCCGATCTCACCGACGAGCAAAACGGCAAACTCGCCGCAGCGTTACGCGCCGGCATCGCCGACGGGTCGGTCCGTCCCGACCTCAACCCGGACCAGACCGCGAAGCTCCTGTGGGCGATGCTCAACGGCGTCCTCGCCCTGACCTGGCGCACGGACCGAACTCGGATCGACCCTGACGATCTGCTGGCACCAGTCGCCGACCTCATCGCACGAGGCGTTGAGTCCCGCCCCGAGCGGCACCCATCGAATTGACACTCATGAACTCACGAAGACAAGCCAGGGACAGCCAACGGCACTAAAATCAATGCCATCCGTACGACGCCAGCGAGCACGCACAACACTCCGGTGATGTTCATTGCACCCGCGATGGCGATCAGTTCGCGCTACTACCGACCCCTGGTTGCTGCCTTCGAACGCCGTGGTTGGGTGGGCCGCAGAGGATCTGAAACCGACGGGCCTAGTTGCCAACCGAAAACACGACTGATCCTACGGCGGTGAGATCAATTGAACGGCCCGAGACACGAAGGGGCCGACCCAGGCCCGGATGCGGCGACGGCGACTAGCGCGCCCCTCCGCAACCCCGGCCATCGAGCCACGCCGCGAGTAGATGTCACGATACGAGTGCTGGAATATCGAGCGCACCCGAGAGTTCATGAATAATGACGATTATGCATAAACGCCTTGTCGGATGTGCGACGACACGGCGAGGCGGACCCGATCTGGCCCAGTGGTCGGCCACAGAGTGCGTGCATCGCCAGGGAGCTTAAGCGGGCCGCGTCATCGCCTGGTAGCTATCGCCGGCCTCCCCGCGAGTGTTGTAGCTAGTTGTACGGGCCTTCGTGCCATGATCCGTCCCTGCAGGTGTAGGTAATTCCACTGTTTTCGTGGTAGCGGGTTGTCCCCTCGACGCAACTGTCAAGGTCCGGTGCGACGGTCGTGGCTGGAGGAATCACCACCGGTTCTGGCGCTGGGTCCGGCTCTTCTGGAGGTGGCGTAGCGGTGGTCGGTTGGGCTGTCTCGGGCGGTGGGGCAACCGCAGGCTCCTGGGACGGGGCCGTGGGAATCCCCGTGATATCCCACTCGAACGCCTGCCGTGTGTCGGGATCGCGGTATCCAAGCAGTTGGGCTTGGACCGGCACACGGAAGATTCCGGTGCGAAGAATCTGGGCGTTCGGCAGGGGGTTGTTCGTTGCCGTCTGGCCTTCAGAATTGACCCCGCACTGATACTGGTCCTCGACATTCTGCGTCGCCCGGACGGTCTGATCGGTAACGCTATAAAAGTTTGTGGTCGCCAAGTACGCGCCATCGAGTGGAATATTCGATGTCTCGAAGACGAACGTTGCGACGAGAAGTCGGTCGCCGGTGTCACTGGGCGGCCTGGCTGTGTTTTCGGTGTCGCACACGCCAGGATCGACGACGCTTATGAGTGTGATCTTGTATGCGCCGTCTACACGTTGGGCAGGCTTTCCGATCTGGCCGACGGTCGCGCCACGCCCGGCGGTCGTTGAGGTAGGCGAGGTGGACGTTGGCGAACTGGACGTCGACTCGTCGTCCGACGAACACGAAGCGATGAGCAATGTCGCGATGAGCGCTACAACGAAGCCGGTGAGCCGCATGATCGTCATCCTCGCATCCAGCCGGCCAAGGCTTGGGTCGAAACTCCGAACGCTGCCGCACTCACCCGCCGCCGTGCGGGAATAGGTGGTGTGGCGGTGCGGTGTACGCCGCAGCTGCGGCCCTGCTCGTCACTGGAGGCGAAATAGACTGTGCTGCAGAGTGTTGCGCAGACAATATACCGTTGTCCCCTGTTTCTTCCGGGGCTTTGTGCACATCGGTCTAGCCGAAACGTACTGTGCTGCCGTCACAGTGGCGGGGCGGTGAGTGCTGCTGAGGCAGCGGCGATCTTTGCAGCCACGTCGGCGAGTGACGAGTCGGCGCTGTTGAGCCCGGACCGCGAGGCGAGCAATGGGCTCACGTCACGTAGCGCATCGAACGTCGTTCCGTGGGCGACCGGAATGACGCGGTCGGTGGCCAGGAGCGCCGAGAGTTCTTTGTCGGCGATTCCCTCGGCGGCCAGGCTGATGAGCAGGGCCGGGGTGACTAGAACGATTCCGACGCGGGAGCAGGCCAGGCCCCGGTCGATCTCGCGCAGTAGCGACTTCCCCAGGCCAACGTCCTTTTCGCTGCACCACACAGTCGCACCGTGAGTGAGCAACAGGTTGTAGAGCTCGGTGGCGCAGTCGAGTCTGTCGTCCCATGCGTGGCACAGGAACAGGTCGCGGCGCTGGGGGGTGTCGAACTGCCTGCTGCTCGGCCGCCTGCGTAACGAGCTCGAAAGTCCGCCACTCGCTGGATGAGTAGCTCACGGACCGCCCGGCACGGGTGCGGCGCACGCCGCCGCCGGAGACTTCGCCTGTCCCGGATCCGGATGACGGCACCCGCGAAACGCCCCCGTGCGCCGGTCGCGGTGGCACGTAGGTGGGACGTGACCGCGATCGGTATCTGCATACCGGACAGTTAGCGGCACCACTTGCCGTACGGTGCCCCTCTCGGGGTGCTGTGCAGCCGGACGTGGCAGTCACTACCCCTTCGAGGACTGCGGGTCGTTGCCGGGGGCGATCGTGTCTTGTGCTCGGATCTGGCCGTTGCGGCCCCGAACCTGCATCTCGCCGCCGCCGTCGTTGGCGAGGATGTCGCGTGCGCGGTCAAAGCCTTCGGCCTGGGTCGGCGTCATCGCACTCGCGCGATCGGCGCCGGGTTTGCGAACCTCCCAGGCGCCGTCGTCTCGCTGCTGGACCACTCTCTTGTTGGTCATCGTGGGCCTCCTGCCCTACGTTTTCGTTCGAACGTCCACAGCGTATCTATCGGGTCCGACACATCGGTCCGACTGCGCAAGGCGGCCGTCTGTTCGGGCTAGGATGAACCGCAGAGAACGAGAGGAGCGGTTGAAATGCCGCTCGGCACGGCTTTGGCTAGCGGTGTTTCGCTGCGTAGGCCGCGTTGAATCGTCAGAGTAAACAGGTCTAGTTAATCTAAAACTATCTAACGCCGTGGTAGCGTCTTGCCGTGCCCAACCCGTTCCACGCCAGTTTCGGTGTCAGTCCCCCGCTGTTGGTGGGCCGGGAGGCAATGCTCGAGGAGTTCGACGAGGCCCTCGAGGACGGGCCGGGCTCGGCGGGACGGGCGACTCTTTTCACCGGTGCGCGCGGCGCGGGAAGACGGTCATGCTCAACGCGGTCGAGGACCTCGCACGTCAACGAGGCTGGCTCGTAATCAGCGAGACGGCCACACCCGGGTTCGTCGAGCGAATCACCCAACAGCATCTGCCCCGGATGCTGCGTGAGTTCGATCCCGCCGCCGTGCGACGCCGGACCAAGGTGTCACCGCGCCGATGAGCGCGGGGCGACTGGACTGGGACACGGTCGAGACCCACGTCATGCAGGCCGGGCTACGCAATCAGCTCGAACTGCTCACCGATCTGCTCGCCGACCACAGCACCGGGATTCTGATTACGCTCGACGAGATCCACCAGAACCAGCTCGCCGAGCTGCGCGAGCTGGCCAGCACGGTGCAACACGCCTTCCGGGAAGGCCGAGACCTGGCCTTCGTCGGTGCCGGGCTCGCCGCCAGCGTCAGCGACGTGGTCAACGACGACGTCCTGACCTTCCTGCGCCGCGCTGATCGCCACACCCTCGGATCGGTCCCGCGCCGCGATGTCGAACGCGGATTCGGCGAACCCATCAGAGCCGCCGGCCGCACCATCGGTGACGAGGCATTGGGGGTCATGGTCGACGCGACCGGCGGCTACCCGTTTCTGCTGCAACTCATCGGCGCCCAAACCTGGCGGTTACACCCCGATGAGGCCGAGATCAGCGTTGACGATGCGGTCGAGGGCACCACTCGCGCCCGCCGGCGCATGGGCCGGCTGATCCATGAACCCGCCCTGAGCTCCGCCTCCGACATTGACAAGTCGTTTCTGCTGGCGATGGCCCAAGACGATGGGCCCTCGGCCATGGCCGACATCCGCGCCCGCCTCGACGTTGACGTCAACTACGCGAGCCAATACCGCCTACGACTCATCGCCGCCGAACTCATCCACTCCACTCGGCGCGGGTACGTCGACTTCTCCCTCCCCTACCTGCGGGAGTACCTCCGCGACCACGCCGCCTCAGGCGCATAGATCCGGCTCAGGCTGGCTGTATCGCCAATGGCGACGCGGCACAGGAGAAATGGCGATATAATGAATCATTGTTAAGCAAAAAATGACACGGCGCTGGTAGGGCCGCTGCCGAGGGTGCTGTCATGGGTTGTGGTGCTTAACCCGTGCGCGACTCCGAGGCCTGCTGGCTGAACGTGAACTCCAATGTTAAGTCATACGTCCGTGCCGTGCTGGGGCCGGCGGAGTTCAATTCTTCCGCGCGCTTGCGTTTCATGTCCGATCTACCTTTGTTAGCGCCTCAACTTTCGCCCTCCGGCCACACTGCCAGTGTCACCTGGGCGGGCTACAGTAACGCGGAAGAGGTGAGGCGCGTGATCAAATTCGGTGACCATGGACCAGTGGTGCTCGCACTTCAACGGGAGCTCAAAAGTCTAGGCTACTACGAGGGTGATTTTGATGGCATGTTTGGTGAGCTGTTGAGGGTTGCAGTGTGGAATCTGCAGGCGGAGATGGGTATTCCCGACGATGACGAGGGTGTCGTGGGTCCAATGACCCGCCGATACCTCGCTGAAATGGCTGGCGACGCGTCTACATTGAGCTAGCGCGGCCGAACGACTGCGCTGCTCTTTACCGCCGCTGATCGTCGACCGAGACCGCGCCCGTGCTGTCGACTGTCATCCGATTTCGGTCTGAAGTGGTGGTGCCCTGCAGGGTGCGCTGACTACTTCCGCAGCGGCTACATAGACTCATGCAGTGGAGCCTCGCCACACTTACCGCCGACCACTACCATCCCGATTCTGAGCCCAGCGATACCTAAACGCATGCAGTTCAGGCGCGCATGCCTGACGGCAACCGCATAGATTACTAGCGGCCGCTTTCCAATCGCACTTCATGTTTGGTGAGTGCACGCTGGATGAGGCTGTTCCGGCGGGACGGTGCGCGGCTCAGACGCTGAGCATCATTTCGGAGTGCATGCCCCCCGCCATCTACCGCCGAGGCCTCAAACGAGCCGCTCAGCTAGGCCGCAACCCAGTAGTGGTTCGCGACTGAAACACTGCGGCAATGTCTTAAGCGCCTGCCCGAAACTTAGAGATCTAACGATGGTTGATGTCATGTCACCGCGTCGTAAGGACTCCCGTGGCCTCACTGAGTATCTTGACGAAGGGAAAAACTGCCGACCATCCGGTAGACGAAGTACCTCCGCTGACCCGGCTGGTGCCACTGGGTCTGCAACATGTGCTCGCGATGTACGCCGGTGCAGTGGCCGTCCCGTTGATCGTTGGTGGCGCCATGGTTGGTGTTGGTGAACTTGATTCATCAGACATTGTCCACCTGATTATGGCTGACCTGTTCGTGGCTGGTATCGCCACGATTTTGCAGGCGGTTGGCTTCTGGCGCTTCGGTGTCCGCCTGCCCTTGATGCAAGGTGTCACCTTCGCGGCCGTGTCACCGATGATCACAATCGGCACCGAGCACGGGATCACCGCCATTTACGGCGCGGTGATCGCCTCGGGCCTGTTCATGATCCTCATGGCACCAGTGTTCGGACGATTGATTCGGTTCTTCCCGCCCCTGGTCACCGGCACGATCATTTTAATTATCGGGGTGTCGCTGATGCGGGTAGCCGCAGGATGGTTTGGTGGCGGCACCGCGACCGGTCCCGACTTTGGTACACCCAGTGCGATCGGAATGGGCTTCTTCACACTCCTGGTCATCCTGTTGATCGAGCGCTTCGCTCCGGATGCGCTTCGTCGGGTATCGGTCCTTTTGGGATTGCTTATCGGAACACTTGTCTCGATACCCTTCGGGATGCCTACCTGGGACAACGTCAGTAAATACGACTGGGTAGGGATCGTGACACCGTTCCAGTTCGGTGCCCCCACCTTCCAGGTCAGTTCGATTATTGCTCTGATCATCGTCGCGATTGTCATCATGACCGAAACCACCGGCGACACCGTCGCTGTCGGCGAAATTGTTGGAAAGAAGATTACGCCACAAAAGCTCGCGGACGGTCTGCGCGCCGACGGCCTGGGAACAATCCTGGGCGGTGTGTTCAACACGTTCCCCTATACGGCGTTCGCACAAAACGTTGGACTGGTCGCGATCACCGGCGTCAAAACCCGCCACGTCGCCACGTGCGCCGGAATCATTCTGGTGATTCTAGGACTATTGCCGAAGATGGCCGCCATCATCGAAGGAATCCCCATGGCGGTACTCGGCGGCGCCGGCGTCGCGCTGTTCGGGATGGTGGCTGCAAGCGGGGTGCGCACCCTGTCCAAGGTGTCGTTCAACAACCGCAACATCCTGGTTGTTGCTATCTCGGTGGGAGTGGCCATGCTGACCGAGTCCAAGCTTTACTACACCGACCGTAACCTGGGAGGAACTCAGCCAGTTGATGTTGCACTCGATCTTTACGACCAGTTTCCCGACTGGTTCCAAACCATATTCCATTCTGGAATATCGGCTGGTGCGTTGACCGCTATCATCTTGAACCTGATGTTCAACTCGGCGGCAATGCGTAAGGACGCCGACACCGAAGACGAGATCGGCGGCGGAGGTTTTGATGCGCCCCGTGGGCCTTTTATCGACCCACGCGATGCGCTCGAGGCAGCCGACCCATCGACCAGCTCGGACAAATTGCGCGTACTGGCCAACAAACACGAAGACCTACACACCATCATCGTGACAAACCCGAACGCCGATGCCGACTTGTGCGACTGGATCCGCAAGCAAGACAATCCCAAAGTTAAACAAGTATACGAAAAATGGGACGGACAGACGCACGGAGAGTTTTCCCGGCGCGGCCGAACATGAACCCGTCGTGTCGGGTGATTCCGTCCCGTGTCGACATGACAACACCGGGCTGAACCCTTAGGCCAAACACGCCCACTATCGCTACACCAACTGCCCGTTCGGCTGACTACATTCGCGCTCTGCCACCTTCTTCGCTCGAAACTGTGGGGTCAATAGGTGAACCCACCGCGCTGGCATGAATACAGTTGTACGAGCCTGGGCATCGAGTGCAAATCGATCTCGTAGCATCAGGCACAGGATGGCAGGCCCGCTCGTTCCCCGTGGGATACTTGGGGTTACTCGCGAGATGAGGCGTAAGTGGGCTGGCGGGGGTCTGTGGCATATCTCGGACCCCGAATACAGACTCAGTGCCGTGGCTGGTGTCGGCCGAGATGCGCAATCTAGAAAGCAAGAGGAGATCAGCTGATGGCTCAGGGAACAGTGAAATGGTTCAATGGCGAGAAAGGGTTTGGATTCATCGCCCCGGACGGGGAGGCCGATGATGTGTTTGTGCACTACTCGGAAATTCAGGGCAATGGCTACCGAACACTCAACGAAGACCAGCGAGTCGAGTTCGAGATCGGACAAGGCGCAAAGGCCCCCCAGGCGGTGAACGTACGGGCGCTCTAAGCCCGACGGCCTCATCGCGGGCGGGCGCTCGCTCGAGCCTTTCTTCTGCCGGGCAGCTCGCCTTACCCCCGGAGAGGGAAACAGTGATTTATAAGGAGAACCCGACGAGCCCGGACTTCGCGAACGCCCCCTGCTCTGGACAGTCCCCGCTGTTCGATGACCACCTCCGCGGCGAAACCGCAGCAGACCGTGCAGCCAGGCTCAGCGTTGCCACCCGTCTATGCCACGACTGCCCTTGTCGACAACCGTGCGATGCCCTGCGCCGTACTCAACACCATCCGACCGGAGTGTGGGCCGGCCGCATCTACCTTGATCGCCGTCGCCACTGAACAAGTGATAACGAATATGACCCACCCGAGGCCCGGCTATCGACGACCAGCTCATGTCAACATCCTTGGTCTGCTGACTTCCCTGTCTCAGATCTAACGCGTTCGTACCCGGTAAGTAGCGGCGGCACCTAAACTTTAGGTATCGGGGACATACTCGCGTTTGCCCCGTAGGACGGTGCAGGGAACTGAGTTCAGGCGATGCTGAGCACCTCAACATCACACTCGTACGGGCACGACCAGTTCTTCCTCTGGGCCGGCCCAGGCAGTAGTGGACAAACTTGCCGTCTAAACCTCACGTGCCGGTTTTGGGACCGGGTGCACTATGCCTGGTGAGGTCGATGGTCGTCGATCAGCGGTCTTGCTTACTTCGATCGCCTGCGAAATCAGCGGCCCTGCCGACGCCGCCAGGGAGGATGCTGCTCGTGCCCAACTCACAGTGGAAGACGTGCGCGCGCTCGCGCGGGAGACCGCCGCCCCGTTCGCCAAAGAACAACCCGGCCACGATCTGCTCGACCTCGCTATCACCCATACCGTGCCGCTAGCCTTAGCCGCCCGCACCGTCGCGGCACTGGCGATCGCAGCCGAACTGGCCGCCTCAGCCAGCACGCCCGACCGCCGAGCCGCCCTCGACGCAGTCCGCGAACCACAAGCACTCATCGTCGCCTGGGCACTGCTCATCGAACGCACCGCAACCACCGACGCCGAACCCTTCGACTCAGCTATCGCGGTCCCCGAAGCCGCCCTGCACCGGGCCCTGCGCGAACTCGACCGAGCCCGCACCCGCCTCGCCCACGGCATTACCCCTCTGGACGGCGGCAACCCCGACCACCTCTCCCACGCCCTGGCCACCGACATCACAGCACTACACGCCGAACTGGGTCTGTCCGTTAAACGGTGGGTGAGGCCCGGCGGTTCTCATTAGCGGATGGTTCTTTCGAGCCGTCCGGCGAAGGTGATCGCGAACGCGTTCAACGCAGGCTTCCACCTGATCACCCAGCGTGCGCGGCCCCCGCCCGTGGGGTCAAGGGACCGCGTCACCAAGTACAGGCACTTGAGCGCCGATGCCTCGTTGGGAAAGTGCCCTCGGGCGCGGACTGCCCGCCGATAGCGGGCATTGATCGACTCGATCGCGTTCGTCGTGCAGATCACCCGCCGGATCTCGACGTCGTACTCGAGGAATGGAACGAACTCCGCCCAAGCGTTCTCCCACAACTGCACGATCGCCGGATACCGATCGCCCCACTCGGCGGCGAACTCGACGAATCGATCCTTCGCGGCCTGCTCACTCGGAGCCGTATAGACCGGCTTGAGGGACTTGACGATTGCATCGCGATGCTGCCGTCCGGCGTACCGGAAGCTGTTGCGGATCAAGTGAACGATGCATTGCTGGACGACCGTGTGCTCCCAGGTGGTGTTGATCGCCTCGGGAAGTCCTCTCAGCCCGTCACACACGGCGATGAATACGTCCTCGACGCCGCGGTTCTTCAACTCGCTGAACACCTGCAACCAGAACCGGGCGCCTTCAGCACCGTCGCCGGCCCAGATGCCGAGGATGTCGCGTTCACCGCTGACGGTCACGCCCATCACGACGTAGAACGGGGTGTTGCGCACCTGTCCGTCACGGACCTTCACCACGATCGCGTCGACGAAGATGACCGGGTAGATCGGATCCAGTGGCCGGGAGGACCACTCGGCGAGTTCGGCGGTCACCTTCTCGGTGATCCGGCTGATGGTGTCCCTGGAGACCTTCGCCCCGTAGACCTCGTCGAAGTGCGCGGCGATCTCACCGGTGGTCAACCCACGGGCGGTCAACGAGAGCACGATCTGATCGATCCCGTCGAGCCGGCGTTTGCGTTTCGGGACGATGACCGGTTCGAACGAGCCGTCCCGGTCCCGAGGGACTTCGATCTCGACCGGCCCGATCTCGGTCAGTACGGTCTTGGTGCGGGTGCCGTTGCGCATGTTCTCCGCGATCGGTGTTCCGCCGTGTTCGTGACCGAGGTGCTCGGTCAGTTCTGCTTCCAGAGCGGTCTCGAGCACGCTCTTCGTGAGCTGGCTCAGCAGGCCTCCCGGCCCGACCAGGCTCACGCCCTGTTCCTTCGCCTGCGCGAGCAAACGCTCCGCGAGCTCCTTCTGATCAATGATCTCCCCGGTCACGGGATCAATGATCGCCTCGCCCAGCACTTCTGTCGTGTCAGTCACGGTCATTTCCTTTCGGGTCGGACCGGACCCTCACCCACCGTTTTCCGGACAGTCCCGCCGAACTTTAAAACACCGCCTGCGAGTGGGAACTCTGCTGCCGCGGCGGGTGAAGGAGCAGACCTGCTCGGCGCAGGCCCGAGAAACCCATCGTGAGGTGCGGCGACAGCTAGGCAGCTATGACGCAGGGAGGTTCGCGGCCAGGACCACTACACCGACGGGGGCTCTTTCGCGTCCTACGAACAGTTGAAAGTGCAGGAGTGTACGAGTTCTGTGCGTTCGATGTCCGTGTGAGACAGTGGATCTGGAAACTATCGCTGGGGGGTACCGATGCCGTATCTGGGTGCGATTGTGCTGATGGTGATGATTGCGGCGCTGCTCGACATTGTGGGCAGTGAGGCCGGCGTTCGGGGGTTACCGCGGTGGGGATGCTTGCTCTTGGTGCTGGTGCTGCCGTTGGCGGGGTCGATCGTGTGGTTCATCGCCGGCAGACCAGTATCGGCCGGCTACCGGCAGCAGCGGTCGGGGTCGGGCCGGGCGAGTGCGTTGGGGTTTCCCGGATACGACGAGCCGGGCCGGTTCGAACCCGCAGACCCCGCTGCTGATGCGGAGTTTTTGCGGCAGGTCCGCGCACGCGCTGAGACGCAGCGCCGCCACGCCGAACTCGAGCGACGCCGCGAGCAGAACGAATGAGGGGCCGGGGTCCTCTGAGGCCAGGGAACCGTAGATGGCCAGCACCACGGCGCCGGATGATCAGGGGCGGCGATCTTGCGATCGTGCTGACAATGGCCAGTGTGGTGGGACTGATCATCGGCGCTTTGGTCCTCGTCGAACTCCTGGGGTGAACCCGGCGCTCAGCCACATACCTAGTCCGCCACGACCGCCGAACATTCTGCCAACCGGTGTCAGCCTCCCGCGCACGAGGGCATTGAGGTGCACCGTCACAGTGTGACGGAGATACGCCAACTGCCCTCGAGCACCACTGCTGCCGGCGGGCAGCCGAGCACTCGGTGAGGATGGGTGCGGCTGGTTGGGGCTATCGGCGTGGCTGGTGGACGATGCTCTGGGCTGCCTGGTCGACTGCTCGGGCTCTCACTGCCACACGAAATCCGCGACCCTAGTGCTAGGGTCGCGGATTTCGTCATCAGGCTGCTAGTCGGCGAGTTTGGCGACGGCTTGGGCCCAGAGGAAGTACTTGTTGGTGCCCAGATCGCGCACGGTCTTGACGTTGAACGCGTCTTTGAGGTGTTGGGCATCTCCGGGGCTGACACCTTGGAGCGCCTCGACGTATTCATTCTTATTGGCGTAACTGATTGTGTCGCAATACGTTGTCACCAGAGCCGAAACACTTCTGACTTGCCTTCGCCGGCGTCGGCACTCGGCTGTCGAGCGGCGCCGCGAACAGAACGGCTGACTGGCGGCTACACCCCGATGAGGCCGAGATCAGCGTTGACGATGCGGTCGAGGGCCTGCTCGTCCTTGTCCGCCGGCGCACAAACCATTAATGTAAGCGGCACGCACATGCGCGGACGGGGGCTATGCCCTAAGACGCGTTCGGTCTTCATTGATTCCGAGGCCTCTGCGAGTGGTGTCTGAGGTTACTTCCCATCGAAAAGGATGCGTCATGTTCAAGTCACACCAGCCGAGCAGCGTGCCTGGTCCTGCGCAGTTGAGCGTGCACAGCCGGGTGCGCGTGCAGCTGCCCGATGGCGCTCAGCTCACCGGGGTGATCTTCGAGGACTTCGCTGACCTGTTTCCTGCTGATGGGACAGAGGTCAGCGTGAAGGTCGGTGACAATCATCGGGTGCGGTTGCGCCGGTGGGGCATTAAGGCTGACGACGGCACCCTGGTTTTCGCTGACGACGCAGACCTCACCGCACTTGATTCGGCCGCACCAACAGAGTCGAAGTAGAACGCCACCCCAACCGGTGGCGGCTCCCCCAGACACCGACAATTGGCAAATAGGCCGCCTATTACCTGTTGTCGGCAGCGATACCTGACGAAGCTTCTTGTTCGCCGCCGACACCGCTCCACCACCGGACGATGTGTGCGACCACGTCGGCACTACCTCGGACCCAACCGATGTGGTCGTTACTGCTTGCCGCTGTGACGTCACCGTGGCGGTAGTGCCACCGAGTCACCGCCGTGGGTGCGAATAGCCGCCGGGCAAACTCGTCCACCGAACTGGACGGAGCCATGTTGTCACCATCGAAACTGATGCTGAGTGTGGGCGTGTGAATCGGCTGTGTCGAGGGGTATGGGGGGCGTCCGGTGACCACGATGCGGGCCCATTCACGCATTAGGGTTCGTGCACCCGGGGCGCCGAATGCTGGTCGAGGTAGGTAGCCGAACACCCCGGTCAGTAGGGGGACGACCACCGCTGCCATCAGTAAGAGTTGTGGCCATTGCCGCAGGGGGTAGGTGCGGTGGTGTGGGAGGGCGGCAGCGACGGTGATAACGCCATCGACGCCAGCGTGGGTTGTTTGGTGACCCGCGACGAGCTGACCGCCCAGGCTATGACCCAGCAACACAATCGGCCGGCCAGGATGCTGTGTGCGAGCCCGCGCGACAGCGGCATCGAGGTCCTCGATCTCGTCGCGATAGGACCAGTCCTGGTCCCGTCCGGCCACCCCCCGTTGTCCTCAAAGCCTCGGCGCGGTAACGCGTGAGCGATCCACCCGTGCTGTTCGAACTCGGTGATCAGCGGCCGATAGTAGCGTGAGCCGATTGCCATGGCGGGTGCGACGAGAACAACCGGCGTGCTGGACGCACTCAACTGACGAACTCGCACACTACGATCGGAATGTCGCGGGTGGTTCGCTGCTGATAGCTGTCATAGCCCTTGTAGGCTGCCACGATCTGCGGCCACAGCTGGGCTTTCTCGTTCGCAGTGGCGGTGCGGGCGTACACTTTTCGTCGGCGCCCGTCGGCGACCACCTCCGCATCGGGATGCGCCTGCAGATTGCGATACCAATCGGGATGTCTGTCGTCGCCTCCTTTCGAGGCCACCAACACCATCTGGCGCTCATCGTGCACCGGGGACGTCAGGTAGCAGGAACGAGATAATCCCGACCGCCGTCCGATGGTGTGCAATTCGACCACTGGCATCCCGAAGGGTCGATCCAACAACCGGTTGCCGGTCACTGTCAGAATCACCCGATGGGCCAGGTTCATCGACCTGGCCGCCCGGTCGGCTAGCCAGTGCCTGCCGTTCATATACCCCTCACCTGCCAGTGGAGCTGCCGCGCAGTTCGCGCGGCGGCCGAGCACACTCGCACGCTACCCACGTATGTGAGCAACGTCAACATGCGACGTGGTCTGGCCGCCGTTGACCGCGGTAATCGTTGGGGTGAACTACTTCTGGGCCCTCAATTATGATCGCGACGGTCAAAAACGGTGTCCGTCAATAGACCTCACCCTTCCGCATAAGATGACAGTTCGCTCGAACTGCCAGGTGCCCGCTCACTGTTTCTCGCGCAGGCCTCGGAGTGATTGATCAATGTTGTTATGCCAGTGCGTAAGTGATCAGTCGAGCGGGCCGAAGCTGTAGCAGCAGCCACTCTGATCGTCATCGGGGTGTGATCGGCCCGTGGCAGCGGCTAGTGTGATCGTCGTGTAGCCCGTCGGGGGGCGATACTCCAATCGTTCACGTGGCAGGGGAAGGCTGGCGGCTCTATGACCGCTGTTTCAGGCTGGCCGACGGCGCATCGCTGCACGAATACCCCCTCTATGAGGTGGGCCGCGACGCCCGGATGGATCGCACGGTACGGATGGCGGTGGTGTGCGGCAGCGTCAGCCTGGGCGGTGTGGGCGCGGTCGCGGCGACCTGCGGTCTGGCCAGGCCAGGGGCCGCAACGATGGTGCTGTGGGCGATGGTCGCGGTAGCGGTGATCTGCGCAGCGGTGTGGGCGGCCACCACCGTACTGTTCGCGCGACGGTCGGCGGCGACCTACGCCGCTCTCGCCGACCTGTCCTTGGCGGCTGCATTGGTGTGCTTGAACGATGCCTCGGTGATGTTCGTGAGTTGCGGGCTATTCATCATGCTGACTGTCCTGACGGGTCTGCTGCTAGCCCGGGCCGGACTAGTGCTCCACGTAGTGTTCGTCAGCGCATACGTGATCGGTGCAGCGGTGATGGTCGCGCACTCGACTACACGATCGAATTATCTGATAGGCGCCGCCACCGCGATGCTGTTGTGGATCGTGATCGGGCTACCGATCGTGGTCCGGCGCATCTGGCTTGGTCTGAGCCAGGCTGCCGAGCTGGCATCCTTCGACCCCTTAACCGGCGTGCTCAACCGAGCTGGTCTGGTCCGGGCGTACCGGCAATTGGCGCAGTACGCCGAATCCGATGGCGTGGCGATGGTGGCCGTGGCGGTCGACTTGGACAACTTCAAATCAGTCAACGACCGATTCGGGCATGCGGTCGGTGACGCGGTCATTATCGAGGCGGCCCAACACCTTGCCCACCACTTCGGTCGGACGGCGGCGGTGGCGCGCTGCGGAGGCGAGGAATACACCGTGATCGCGACCGGCAATCGAGGCCACCTCGATCACCTGGTGCACTCATTGCCAACCGTCACGCCAGGAATTCACGGGCCGGCGACCACGATGAGTGTCGGGGCCGTGTGGTGTGAGGATGTCCGCTCGGACAACTCGATGCTTCGCGCGATGACCGCTGCAGACCAGGCCATGTATTCGGCCAAGAACCGTGGCGGGAACCGCCTCTACGCAGTGTTGGGTGACTCTCCCTGATGTAAGCACCCGGGCCAGCAGCACAGACAGAGATGAGCGCCGCAGACAGCGCGACTGTGGTCGCTACCGGCAGCGCAGTCAACTAGCCGCTATCGGGCGCGGTGCCGGTGGGTGCCTGCCCGCCGGCAGGTCCGCCGCCGCCCATACCGCTGGCTGCTTGTTGGGTGACGCTGCCGGCGTAGTCGTTGGTGGGATCGCGATAGATGGTGTGGACGTGTCCCCATCCGGAGGTGGTGACGCCGGCGACGTCGGCACCGGCCGATCCTTGTTGAGCGGCGAACTCGATGTAGACGTCGGGGCCGGAGATCTGGAAGTAGATACCGTCGCCTTGGGTCATGTCGTAGGTGGTGGCACCGGACCAGTTGATGTACGTCTCATCCAGGGTGGCCTCGATCGTCGCGAGTGCGTCAGAGGTGGTTTGCTCATCGGCCAATCCGACCCAGTTCGCGATCACCTCGAGAAGCAATTGCCGTTGCTCGTCGGTCAGATCCGCACCGGATATACCTGTGCCCGTGGGGTAGGCGCAGGTACTGCCAGGAGCACACACCATGTTCGCCACCGTGGAGCCCTGATAGAGAGTGGCCTGTTGCTCGGTGGTCAGACTGTTGTAAAACGCGAACGCGGTGGTGTAGATCCCGTCGAACGGTCGCACTTGGTTGCCCTCAGCGTCGGTGTACACCGCGGGTTGAATGCCCAAATGTGTCGGTGCGAACGTGATCTTATCGGTCGACCCGTCGAGGGTGGCGTTGATACCCAAATGGTGTCCACCGAACTGGATTTCCCACGCGCTGGTGTCGGACGGGTCACCGAAGAAGGCAATGTAGTACTGGCCCAGGGATTCTTCGGTGGAACTACTGTTCTCGTGAAGGTACTCGTCGCCGCCCATGATGCCGGTGACCGTCTCGTACCCCTCTTCGCTCAACAGGGCGCGAAGGACCTCCATCGCGGCCGCCTGCTGCTCGTCGGTCAGATCAGCGAGATTGACCCCGGCGCGGTCGACGAAGGTGATCGGAAAGTTCGACCACGACGTCGTCTTCGTGTCGTCGTCGTAGTCGTAGGTGACCTGCTCGCGCTGCTCCGCGGACAGTGTGGCCAAGAACGCGTCGGCAGCCTCAGTGGACGTTGAAATCGTGTCGGCAGTACTTGTCGCATCGTTGGTGGTGATCGAGGTCGAGGCCGAGGCCGCCGATGTCGACGACGCCGTGGACGGGATGGTGGTGGCATCGGTGGTGCAACCACCTAGCAGCAGCCCGCCGCTCAGCAGGGCGGACGCGATGGCGAGGCGACCGCGGTGGACGGAGCGAGTGCAGGCGGAGGTTTGGAACATCATGCTGCACAACGTATGTGCACCCGCTGCACAATCCCTGCGAGCAATCTGGCCGGTTGCTGTGAGTGTGCCGATCACGCCTGGAGCGGGGTCGACGTTGGTCAAGCGGGGTACGAGACCGTTCGCGTGCTCGTCGGCCCTGGGCGCGCACGGAGTCCTGCCTATCTGAGATCGCCTCTGGCAACGGTGACCAGTCGACTGGCTGCCAACGAAGGTCGTTGCACTAGACACTGCTAGCAGGCGCCGAGGGCTTGGACACCGCCCGGTTTATGTTCGGGCGGTCAGGAATTGGAGAGCGCGGGGGCGCGGCTGAGGGCGCGCAGACCCGCGTTCTGTGCCATGGGTAGCAACAAAGTACCGGCAACGGCACGCCAGCGGCGGTCCATCGTCGATAACCCGTGGACCGGTATTGATACCAGCATTCCGCGGGCCGAGGACAGAAGGCACTCGAGGAAAGCGACGGCCTCGGGGGTGGCAGTGCGCAGATCGATGCCGAAGGCGTCGGCCACGGCGGTGTACACGAGCCGGTCGAGCAGCTTGACGGTCGGGATCAACGACGGTTCGCGCCAGGAGTCAAGCCACAACTGCAACCCGGCCAGTGCTTCTTTCGTGGTGAACAGGTCCCACAGTCCGGTGAGATGCCCGAGATCGATCGGCGCATCGGGTTGACCGATGGCACCGAGGCGATTGGTGACGTCCGCGCGGTCGAGGACGCTGACAGAAGCGGCCTCGAGTAGGTGCGCTCGGGTGGGAAAGTGATAGGTCACTGTGCCTTGCGCCACGCCGGCCATCTCGGCCACTGCCCGCGTCCGAACTGATTGATATCCAGCGGTGACCAGACATTGATACGCCGCGTCGACGATGGCCCGTCGCGTTGCATCGCGCCGAGCGGCGCGCGTGTGCCCACTCACGACCTGCTGAACCCTTCTCGATTCCCCGGCGCCAGCGTAACGAATATCGGCCATGTCGGGCGGTGCGAGCTGCCGAGTAGACGTGTCAGGACGAGTGGAGGGTCAGTGAGGGTGCGTCGAGGTCGTCAAGTCGGTATCCCCGGCCGTAGACCGTGTGGATGAGGCGAGATTGCCCGCCCGTCTCTGTTTTTCGGCGTAGGTAGCCGATGTATACCTCGAGGCGGTTGGCGGTCTTGGCGAGAGGGAAATCGCACCCCCACACTCGACGGTGCAGCTCGTCGCGGGTGACCAGTGTGGGTGCGTGGGCGGCGAGAACCGTAAGCAACAAGAACTCGGTGCGCGTGAGGTACGCGACATGGCCACCGCGATAGATGGCCCGGCGCGCGCCTTCTAGCCGGAGCCCATCGCTCCCAGAAGCCACCAGCGCAGGGCCTGCGTCCGCCGCCATTGTTGATGATCGCAGAACCGTACGACGGCGGTCGGCGAGCGTGCGGGCCGTCTCGTCCGAGTTCATCAAGACCATAGTAAGACATTGACCGTTCGAATGAACGGCGAATACGCTAAGTCGCGCCAGTTGAGCACGGGCGGCGCTGAGGCTCACCGTGTGACACCTGCCGGCGTGCCGGTGTGCGGGTGCGACGAGGGGTCCACCTGTCACCACTAGCGCGCTGGCAGGTGCCGGGGCGACGTATTCGGGCACGGCGGGGGCAACGCGCTATCTGACACACCAGTGCACGAATCGTGGACGTGTTGACGTGAACCACGTAGGGACTGTGGCGAGGTCGTCATTCGTCGAGAGGGGCAGGTGGGGCGGTATGGCGTGCTGCGTTGATGAGCTGGGTACAGACCTGCACCAGAGCCACATTGGATTCCTGAGATAGTTCGCTCAAGATGGCGAAGGCTTGGGAGTCATCAATGGACCAGCGCTCCATCAACATTCCTTTGACCTGGCCGATGAGGTCACGCGACTCCAGCGCTCGGTTCAGGCTCTCGAGCCGAGTGGCCGCCGATACCGCTACCGCGGCGTGGGTGGCGAGGACGACTGCGTTGTCGCGGGTCTGGGTGTCGAAAGCGTCAGAGTGGGCAGCGAATACGTTCAGAGCGCCGAATGTTTGGCCGGCCGCGGTCAGCTGAATCGACATCATCGACCGGACCTGGGTGTGCTCGACGATCGCCGCCATCACCGCCGGCCATCTGGTCTCCATGCTCACGTCATTCACCACAACCGGTTCGGACTGTGCGACCGCATCAAAACACGGTCCTTGCTGATATTGGTGGTGCAGCGCATCGATCTGTTCGCAGACTGGATCGTCCGCGCTCAGCGAACCCAATTTGGTGGGACGGCCGCGGCGGCGCTTGGTGACTGTGGTGATGCTGGCGTAGTCGGCGGCCGGCAGGAGTTCGAGAGCCGCTCCGCGCACCTGCTGGAGCACTTGGCCACTAGCGACCGCCGCTCGCGACCCATGCCACCGCAGGGCAAGCTCTGCGACGCGCTGCGGAAACGTCGCGCCGGGGCCAGTGAGAGATGCGTCTGGTACTCGATGCGTCGTGCACGACTGTGGATCAGTCAACTTACTGCAACCCACACGACGATCAGCGCGATCACCGACAACCCGGCCACGCCCACGAGCAGTAGCCGTTTTTCCAAAGCACCGGCAGGTTCGGGTGCCTGCTTCCCGTGGTGGTTTGCGTCGCTGTAGTCCATACCCTCGCTCGTTGCTACCCAGGCAATTCAGACGGTCCTCGGAACCCCCTGGGCGCGATCATTTCACCGTTCATGCGAACGGTCAATGGAGCGGTTCAGTGCCCGGGGCGTTTCTCGGTGAGGAGTTCGGTGATGCCTTGGCGGTAGGTGGTGACCGCGAAGTCGGGGAACCGCGTCGCGAACTTGGTGGAGTCGAAGATGTTGTCGTCGCGGTAGCGTGGCAGTAGTTCGGTGGCTTCTTTCACTGGTTGGTTGACCAGGCCGCCGAGTTTGAAGACTTTCTCGGGGATGGTGAGGTACCCGGTGTTCTTACCGGTGACCTGGCCGGCCACCTCGCTCATGTCTTTGTAGGTGAGCCGCTGCGGGTCTACCGGCAGATGCCAGGTGTGGCCGTAGGCGTCGGCGGTGTTGCCGATCAGTCCCATTGCGCGGCTGGCATCTGGCGTCCAGATGAGTGTGCGTTTGGTGTGCGCGCTGACCGGTACCAGGGGTCGTTTGCCCTCTCGGATGCGGTTGAAGACCGCAGAGTTGGTGAGGCTCTGGGTTTTACCGGGTCCGTAGAACTCGGGTGCGCGACAGATAACGGCCTCGATCGTTTCGCGGCGCATCTGCTCGAGCAGCATCTCCGCGATGTATGCGCGCACCGTGGCCTTGCGACCGATGGGTTCGAACTCGGTGTCCTCGACCTGTGGGGTCGAGGTGCGCGGATACATGTAGGTGTTGTCGAAGAAGACCAGTTTGGTGTTGTGTTGTTGGCACGCGGCGATCGTGTTGGCCATCATCGTCGGGAACTGCTGTTCCCACAGCGTTGAGTCGATGGGCAGCCCGACGGTCAGATAGGCGACCTCGCTGCCCTTGACCGCCTCGGCGGTGGCGTCGGCATCTAACAGGTTTGCGGAGACGAGTTGGTCGGTGTCGTGGACTTTGCGTGGGTTTCTGCTGACCAGCCGCAGGTCTTGGGTGATGGTGTCGTGCAGGTAGTGGGTGAGCTCTTCGGCGATTTGGCCATTGGCTCCAAGGACAGTGTGCATTCGTTCCTCACATTCGATGAATTGCGAAGGGGTGGTGGCGGTGTGTGTCTACACGCCGGGCACCCACTTGAGTAGGCGCAGCGCCCGCGAGGCCACCTGTGCGTAGCGCCGGGCGTTCATGCCATCAGGAACGCCGACGGGCAGCAGTCGCTCGATGGCTATGGTCTGGGACTCGGTGTATTTCACGATGCCGTGTTCACCGTGGCGGCGGCCCATGCCGGAGGCCTTCATTCCGCCCATCGGGGCATCCATTGATCCCCAGGCGGCGGCGTAGGCGTCGTTGACGTTGACGGTGCCGGTCTGCAGTCGCGCGGCCACGCGGTAGCCACGCTGCTCGTCGGAGGTCCAGACGCTGAAGTTAAGTCCGTACTCGCTGTCGTTGGCCTGGGCGATTGCTTGGTCCTCGTCGGTGACGCGGTACAGCGACACCAGCGGCCCGAAGGTTTCGTGGTCGTAGACGGTCATGGTGTCCTCAACGTCGGTGAGGATGGTCGGTTCGTAGAAGAACGGCCCGAGGTCGGGTCGGGCTCGGCCGCCGGCGAGTACGCGCGCACCTTTGGCGACGGCGTCCTCGACATGGCTTGCCACGGTGTCGAGCTGTTTTTGTGACACGAGCGAACCCATGTCGCCGGAGTAGTCGATACCGGCCGAGAGTGTCATCGCAAGGGTGGCCGCGGCGAACTTGGCGGTGAACTCGTTCCAGAGCACGTCCGGGACGTAGATGCGTTCGGTGGAGATGCACAGTTGACCGGTGTTGGAAAAGCAGGCCCGCACGGCCCCGGCGACGGCCTTGTCGATGTCGGCGTCATCAAGAACCAGTAGCGCGTTCTTGCCGCCGAGCTCCATCGAGCAATCGATGAGATGTTCGCCGGCTTGGGCGGCGACCGTGCGGCCGACAGCGGTGGAGCCGGTGAACATGAGGAAGTCGGAGTTCTCGATGATCGGGGTGCCCAGCTCTGATCCCCTGCCGGTGACCACTTGCACCAGGCCGGGCGGCATGCCGGCCTCTTCGAGCAGCTCGACAGCCCACAATGCGGCAAACGGGGTCTGCACATCGGGTTTGGTGAGCACCGCGTTGCCGGCGACGAGCGCAGGTAGGGCGTCGCTGATGCCGAGGGTGAGCGGGTAGTTCCATGGAGAAATGACCCCTACCAGGCCCTTGGGGTGATGAAGTTCCCACACTTTGGTCAACGCCAGCTGCACGCCCTTGCGGCGCTTGGGTCGCAGGTAGTGTGCCGCAGTTCTGGCGTAATAGCGCGAGGCCAGGCATACGTCGAGGATTTCCTCGAACGCGTGGCGGCGGGCTTTGCCGTTCTCGAGTTGGATGAGGTCGAGGACTTCGTCCTGGCGAGCGAGCACCAGGTCGTGAAAGCGCATCAGCACTGCGGCCCGTTCGTCGACCGGCTGCGCAGCCCATGCCTTTTGTACACCGCGGGCACGCTGCGCGGCGGCGGCGACGTCGGCCGGCGTGCAGTGCGGGATCGTGCCGAGCACGTCGCCGGTCATGGCGTTGGTGACCTCGAGGACGTCGTCGGGATCGGCTGCCTGCACGCGGCGGGTGAGGGATTTCAGTCGGCTGGCGTTGACGTGAGGAGAGATCGCGGCACTGTTCACTGGGCTTCTCATTTCTCCGGGAGCGAGACCGGGACGGGGATGTGCAAAGCGTTCTGGCATTCGGTGGCCACATCGAGCCGCAGCGGTCTCATCGGCGACAAGGAGCGCACATCATCGGCCAGGCGGCCCGAACCCAGCTCGAGGTTCACATCCCGCGGCAATATCCGACTGCCTGCAGAGAGCGTGTTGGTCTGGCTCAGCGTCGCGTTCCACGCACCACCAAGCTGTGTATACGAGATCAGCGTGGACACGCTCGTGCCGCTGGGAACCCTCTTCTGTGTGGGCGTGGCCACCGTCAACGCGATGTCGGTACCACCATCATCATTGGCCACCCTCGCATCGACTTCACGGTTGTTGATCTCGACGTCAATATCGGTGAGCCACTTGGGGAATCCGTATCCATCGTGACCACGGACCTGCGCGATGTGGGTATTGACCGGCAGCGACAACACATAGGCGTGCATGGAGTCGTTAGACAGCGCCGAGAGGGCATCGACAGATCCCAAGCTGCCGTGGCGGGCCGGTCGCACGGCAATACCAACGGTGGCCTCGGTGTAGAAATCGATGTCGCACACGTCGTAGCGGAAGAACACCACCGAGAACAATCCGATGCCCGGAGCGATCTGCAACGGATCAAGCTCACCGGGCAGCCGGGATCGCAGCGCCTTGGTCGGAGCCAGATAGACGATCTGCGCCCGAGACATCGCATAGTAAAAGTTTGGGGTCCGGGTCGGCCCGATCGCCGACTGAACCTCGGTCTTGGGCAACGTCCGAAAGAAATCGACACTACGTACCCGCGGGTCTTTGCCGACCTCATCTAGGTCGGTGTCCATGCGGTATCGGTCATAGAGCCCACCCTTGGGAACGCTCACAGTACGGCCACCCAGGTCGACCTCTACTACCTCGATGTTCTGCTCGGTCTTCGACGGCGTCATGGCAACTCCTTGTATGTGTACGGCGCTTACATCAGGGTAGGCTGCAATGTAGACACCGTCAACATTGCTCAATGCGCGAGCGATTCTGCCCAGGGTCGAGCGAAGTCTCCGGCGCTGTTCGCCGGGCCCGTGACGACGGTCATTGAGTCCCCAGCACAATGACTAAGAAAGGAGGACCTGCACATGCCCGCCAGTACCAAGAAGAGTTATCACCACGGTGATTTGCGGGCCGCGCTACTCACCACCGCGATGGGCATGCTCGAGCGCGGTGAATCGTTCTCCATTCGCGCGGTTGCCCGCGAAGCCGGCGTTTCTGCGACTGCGCCGTACCGCCACTTCCCCGACCGTGATGCGCTCGAATCCGCCCTGGCCGCCCAGGGATTGCGTGATCTGAAGGATGACCTGTCCCGCGACCGCGACCTCCCGGGCACCGTGGACGAACTCGCCGACCTCGGCGCCGCCTACGTCGAGTTCGCGTTGCGCCGACCGGCACTGTTTCGGCTGATGTTCGGCAACGAATGCGATCACGAGAGCCAGGAGCGCCTCGAGGCAGCCGCCGCGGTCCACGAACTGCTGGCGGCGGCCATTACCGGGGTCTTTCCCAACTCCGACCCCATCGACCTCGCCCTCGGCGGCTGGGGCCTGGTGCACGGCATGGCCTACCTCTACCTCGATCGCAAGCTCATCAGCTCCTCGATCTACGACACCGTCGCCCAGGTGCGCTCGTCGCTCATCGCCGTTCTCGCAGCCCAGGCGGGAACTAACCGGCCCTGACCCGATCCGGTCGGGCCGCAACCCGTTGACTCTCCCCGGCGCCCGCGTTAACCTCATGTGAGCGATGCACACATTTGAACGCCTCCGACTTCCGCCAGTGCCCAGCACACAGAGGAGAACCTCGTGACTGACCTGCCGACCCCCATCAGCCCCGTCCTCGAGCCTGAGGCGAAGCAGTTGTGCGAACAGACTGACCCGCACCCTCGAATCTATGAGGTTGCGCCGGACGAGGGCCGAAAGATCCTCTCGGACTTGCAAAGTGGTGAAGGTGTCGAGCGTCCCGAGGTCGACGAGCAGTGGGTGGACGTCGACGCCGCCGAGTGGGGCACCGTGCGTACACGCATCATCAGACCGGCAGGGGCCCAGGGCCCGCTGCCGGTGGTGTTCTACATCCACGGCGCAGGGTGGGTGTTCGGTGACGAACACACCCACGACCGGTTATTCCGTGAACTCGTAGTCGGTGCGGGGGCGGCGGGAGTCTTCCCGGTCTATGACCGGGCCCCAGAGAAGGGCTACCCGACCCAGGTCGAGCAGAACTATGCCGTGGGCCAGTGGGTGCTCCAACACGGTTCCGAGCACGGCCTGGACACCTCCCGCATCGCAGTCACCGGCGAATCGGTCGGCGGCTGTATGTCCGCGGTCTTCGCCCTGATGAACAAACACCGCGGCGGCATCGACCTCAAAGCCCAGGTGCTGCTCTACCCCGTCACCAACGCCGACTTCGACACTCCGTCGTACCTACAGTTCGCCGAAGGCTACTACCTCACTCGCGAGGGTATGCAATGGTTCTGGGACGCCTACACCACCGACCGGGCCCAGCGCACCGAGAAGTATGCCTCTCCCCTGCAGGCCTCACTCGAGGACCTCAAGGGACTGCCACCGGCCCTGGTGATCACCGACGAGGCCGACGTGCTGCGCGATGAAGGCGAGCAGTACGCCAACAAGCTGCGCGAAGCCGGAGTCGACGTCACCTCAGTGCGGGTAGCGGGCATGGTCCATGACTTCCTTCTGCTGGACAGTCTGCGAGACACCAAGGGCGCCAACGTCGCACGGCACCTCGCGATCGACGCCCTGAGGACCGCGCTGCAGTAGAGACACGGTCTGGCAGCCGTCTCTCAAGTCGGGAACGACCCACGACTTAGGGTTCAGGCAGGTGTCATGACCCCCTCGTTCGAAGCAGTTCAGACGAAGACCACGGCGACTGCGCCAGCTAACTCCACCAACAGAAGGAAGGGCGGGCATGCCCAGACGCATTCTGAATGTCGTCACCAACGTCGGTCACTACGATGACCCCGAGCACCTGACTGGCCTGTGGCTCTCCGAGCTCACCCACGCCTGGCACGTCTTCGAGGAGCGAGGCTTCGAACAAACCCTGGTCAGCCCAGCCGGTGGCGCCGTACCGTTGGAGCCTCGCGCCCTGAAGTTCCCCAACTACGATAAGACAGCCAAAGCCTGGCGCGCCGACCCAGCCAAAATGGCACTGCTGGAGAACACGCACCGGCCCGAGGACATCAACGCCTCCGACTACGATGCGATCTTCTTTACCGGCGGCCACGCGGTCATGTACGACTTTCCCGACAGCCCTGGCCTGCAGAGCATCACCCGCGAGATCTACGAACGCGGCGGCATCGTCTCCTCGGTCTGCCACGGCTACTGCGGCCTGCTCAACACCCAACTCTCCGACGGCTCATACCTGATCGCCGGTAAGAAGATGACCGGATTCGCCTGGCAGGAAGAGAAACTGGCGCGAGTCGACAAGCTCGTTCCCTACAACGCCGAGCAAGCCGCCAAACAGCGTGGCGCGCTCTACGAGAAGGCCAAACTACCGTTCGTCTCCTACGCCGTCGTGGACGGCAATCTCGTCACCGGCCAAAATCCAGGATCCGCCAAAGAGACCGCCCAAAAGGTCGCCGCACTCCTCTGACATCGGCAGAGATCGGTGGGAGGTGGCCGCCTGGACTCCGACCCAGAACTCGAGGCGCCGGCGGTGCACACCACGGCGGGCGTTACGGCGCTGAAGGTACGCGTTTCGGGTGCCGCCCACTGGATACTTCACAAGTCGAAGCTCTGACCGCACTGGTGAAGCCCACCTGACGGCCCAGTAAATCAGTTGTGGCTCCCGTGACGAAAGATGTTGCAGCGCAATGCATTAAGCCGATATCAATGATTATGTCAAGTAAACTTGACAACGTACTGGTGGGGATCCCGCGCTCGTCATCATCCTGGTTTGCGGCGAGGCCCCTTCGGGCCCGCGAACCGAGTCAGCCAGGCAAGTAGACCCTCTAAGCACTAAGTTGGTCGAAACGCCTCACTCCACGACTGGCGTCGGAGCCTTTCCGTAACGGCGCAACCACCGCTGGCCATCTTCATCGTCAAATGCGATATCAACCCACACCTGGTCACCAATCTCGGCGAAGTAGAGAACCTGTGTTTCCTGTTGCGAGGAAACCACTTTGGGGAACGTGTCCCTCATACCTGCCTGTTCTTGTGCAAGCCTCGCCCTAAGTTGGGGAAGGCTAGACAGCTGATCTGCCATCATTCCCCCGTACGCACTCAGATCTGGCATTCCGCCCTGTGGAAATCCCTGCATCCACGGGTTCGCCTGCATCTGCTGCGCACCGATGGCTCCAAGTCCCGGCGACAAGAACTGCGGAAGGAGGCGCGCGAAGAGGTCACCAAGGGAAATGCGCTGCTTCGCTGGCACACAATCACCACCTGTGCGGTTCCCGTCGGCGTCGACGAGATAGACATCGACGACAAGATCGGTAATCGGGCCCCGAGTGCCGTTGTGCACCTTGACAGTCCACAACCTATCGTCGATCGGTGTCTGCTCGACCCACGCGGTGACGGCTCGTACTCGCCCCTTGTTCCCACTGTCGACGGGGCTCTCGTAGTTGTTCATCTGTGTGATGTTGTCGCGCCCAGCGGTCACATTAGATTGTGACGATGTCATGGAGTTGCGCGCATCGGTAGCAATGTCGTCTGCCGATGCGCTTAGCGAGGGTGGGGCGGCTCACCAGGGGCTGTCGCGCGGACGCCGGAAACCGTGATGTCCCCGCCCGCGGAGACATCTTCTGCTCGCACGCCGGTTCCGCCTCCAGTATCAACGTCAGTGATCGCGATGTTGCCGACAGCGTCGACTCTCGTCAGCTCGACACCAACGGTCGCCGCGGCTCCAGGGGCATGCTCAGCAACCTGCCGCACGAGCTCCTGGGCGAGGGCAAGCAAATCCGCGTCCTCCGCCGCGCCGGCCTGCCCCAGTTTCTTCGCGAGAAGCTGTCGCCGCAACTCTTCGTCAGGCTCGGACTCCACCCCCTCGACATCGGCGGCCGCGCGACCGTACCGGGTCGTGATGTAGCTCTTCAAGGCCCCGTAGGCGTCAGAGACAGCACGCTGCGCTGTCTCACGAGCACCTTCCGATGCGCCCAGCGCAACCGCAGTCGCAATCAGGGTCAGAGGATCCACCGTGCACGCCCTTTCAAGTCGGGACCTGTCGTCCACTCCGACACTATTTTATCGCACATACGATCGAATAGGGTCAGACCGACACGACCATGTACCAGGTTCGAAGTACCCTCCGCCGCCTTATCCGTCGTGAGTAACGGACAGAACCTCGAGCTACCGCAACACAGTCGTCACGTTAGGTGCAAAACGGGCCCGGACGGCAATCGTCCGGACCCGCTGTGGTGATGGTTGGTGAGCAGTGTTACTTGATGCTGGGGATCGGCACATTTTGGTCGAATAACGACCGAATGAACGTGTCGTCGGCAGCCTGCCACTGGTTAGGATCTAAGTCCCCCCAGGGGATTCCGGCCACCGTGCCGTGAGTCGTGTACTGCACTGAGTACACAAACTTGTACTGAATGCCCAGGTAATTGGTGCCACCCTTGTTGACAACGAGGTAGTTGATCGGCGTGGCACTTTCGATTTTCACCCGGTACTGACGGGAAAAACCAACCTTCAGCGTTCCGCCCTCACCCTGAGTGGTGCCAAGAAACCCCACTTCCGCTTTACCCGTCGCCGGGTTGACCGGCAGCACGTTCTTCGACCATCCACCCACGACCTTGGGGGCCTTCGGGTTGATCCGGACCGTTTGGTTCCAGTACCCCCTGGGCGGGTTGTTGGGGTCAAGCCCGGCCTTTGGAAGTTTCTCCGATGTCACCCGAACGGTGTAGCCGTACGCCGGGCCGATACTCGGAACGCCGCTACGCGTCGCGTAATTCGGCTCTCCCGGCAGCCCAGTACCGTCAATCGATTGGACCTGCTCGAAAGGCCCCGCGATCAAGTCCGGCTTGGCCGGGACCAGCTGATCAGCCCCCGCAAACCCCACACCCCCCAAGGTCAATACCGCGGCCGCCGACACCACCGTCAACGCACCCCCTACTGCACGCGATCCCGCATTCAGGCCCCATCCCGCACTCATCCCCGGCATAACGATTTCCTTCCATAGCGACACCAACAGACGCCTCGACCCACACAAGGATCAAGACGAACTGCCCAAAAGTGTCCGACGCCAATCTGACACCCTGCACATTACCCAGAGATCGCCCTCATGCGTTGTAGCGCTACCAATGCCGCCACTCGCCCGCCGGGATCAAGAACGGGCAGTAAGCCGTTCGACCGACCACCATCCCAAGACTTCTGGCCCTGCAACACTTGTGGCCATGACCCGGTACCGCGTGTTCTCACTCGCCCGCATCACCGGCCACGCTGCGTGGTGGGTCTTTATGGTGGCGACAATGTTTGCTGGCGGCATCACCTGGACGGGTGTGAGCAGATACGGCAACTACATCGGTGCGACCTCTTTCACCAAGGAATATGGCTGGACGGCGTATACCGGGTTGACCGACTCACCCGTAGGCATCGCCAACTTCGCAAGCTCGTCGTACGACCCGTGGACCGATCCTGAGTTGTGGTCAGCGATCGCGTTCGGCGCGGTACTCATCGCCGCTGTCGTTGAGGCGATCTCAGCACGCAAGGTGCTACCCGGAATTGTGACGGTCGCCGCGCCGTGCGTGGCGTTTGGACTGCTGCTGCTGGCCACTCCCGGTGTCCTGGACACCGTCGAGTTCGACACGATCCTCACCATGGGCGTGGTGTTGATCGCTATCGCGGTGCGAGAAATATGGGCTCGACGACTCGCCCCGAAACTATGACACCGGCGGGTTGCTAGTCCGGGATAAGGCCCGACGCCCTCACTCCTAGGTGGTCAGCAAGGCCGTACAACGTACCGACCGTGATGTTCTCCCGGCCGGCCTCGATACGAACCACATGAGTTCGGTGGATCCCCACCGCCGCCGCCAACTGCGCCTGCGTCAGGCCGACAGCCCCCCGCGCGGCCTTCACCCGCTTGCCCAGCTCAACTAACCGCTCATTCACATGTTAATCGGGGATCCGGCAACGACGGCGACTGTTCAGGCCACCGCCATCGTGTTGCCGGTCGGCGCGGCCGCCGCGACGGCGACAGGAGTGGGCAGTGCCTGCGCGTTGGGTTTTTCCACTGTCACCTCGACATGGGTCGTCGTGATAGTCGCCGTAGTCCTGGTCCTGACCATGACATTTGCGGTAGCGCGGGCGATCGGCATCAGGCGAGCGTCGTAGGTCAGAGCGGAAACACCAGGGGCCTCAGACGTCGTGAGATGCAACCACGCCCTGTGCGCGAGGCGGGGGTGGCGGGTCAAATCAAGTTGGCGTGTCGGGCTCTGGCGATGGCGGAGGTGGCTTTGAGAATGGTGTCTGTAGGCGAAAGTGGTTGCGGTGAGGGGGTGTTGGGCCAGAGGAGGAGTTGGTAGGTGTCGATGTGGTCGCCGGTGTCGGCGCCGTGGGCCTGGTCCATCCCTCGGGCATTGAACCGCAATCGGTAGTGGCCCAAAGGGATTGCGAGTTCGGCAGCAGCCCCGTCGAAGCCGGCCAGCATCGTGACTGGCGTTTCGACGTGGTAGTCGAGTTCGACAATCTCCTCCCAGTGGTCGCTGTCGACGGGGGGCCGGGTGGGCGTGAGGATCACTTCGACATCGACGGTACCGGTGTGTAGGCCGGTGTGGACGTGCAGCAGGGGTGCGGCGGCGGCCCCGCACAGGCCGTTGGATTGGCCGGAGAACGGTTCGGCCTTGTTGTTGGGCACGGGAAAGTCCGGGAAGGCGGTCAGGGTGAAAAAGCCGTAGTGCACATGCACCGGACCGGCGTAGAGGATCTGTTCAGTGTCGATGACCGCGGCTGCGTTGATGGCCGCCGCAGCGCGGCGGGCCTCTTCCTGCATTGTGGCCGGGGGAATGACCGTCGGGACCGACCGCTGGATCTGCCGTGCTTCAGTGTCGGGGAGTGGCTGCTCGGTATCGATCGCGTAGGTCCAGTGGTCATCGGACCAGGAATGAGTGTGCGCGTGGCGCATTGCGACCAGGAACGGCCGGCGAGTGCCGACCGGCCAGCGCGACAGTGCGCCGTCGAAGCCCGTTGAATCGAAGAGAGTCAGATGTAGCGCCCACGTGTTCGGGTCCCCCTGCTCTAGGAACGTCTGCAGGTCTGGGCGCGGCCATGTTGTCGGGATGAAGGTCGGGATCTGTTCGAGAACGGTTTGGTGGGCAGCAATCTCTGCTTGGCGCTGCTCTTCGAGAGCATCAGCGTCGGTGTACTCGCCGTCCCACTCGAACACAGTGGGATCGATGGGTTCGTCGAGCACCACGTTGGAGACTTCGACCGTGTTGTAGGGCTGGCCGGCGTCGCGTCCGATGACAACACCTGTTTCGGCATCGAAGGTGAGGGTCACCGGTACGGGATGTTGGGTGACCGCGGGCATCACACACGGAACTGTCCACCCAGAGCGGCCGCGCACGGTCACAGCTTGCGCAGGACCGGTGGGTTCGAAGTGTCGCCTCTCGGCGTTTTGCTGAAATGCGCCGGTCATCGGGATGAGTCGTGCGTGTCCGACTTCGGCGTTGCCAGGGCTGGGCTCCGGTGTCGTGGGTTGTTGGGCCGGGGGCTGCGGGGCGGGCCATCGCCGATGGGCCACCAGCAGCTCGCTGGGCGGCTCCAGGCGTGCATAGATGGGGCCACCAGGTGTCCACTCGGTGATGCGATGGCGGTGCAACGAGGCGCCGGCGCGCCGATATGCGTACTCGTCGTTATTGATCCGCTGCACCGTCCCGTCACCATCTTCGACGCGCCACCAATTCGGTGGCGCAAACCAGACCCGTTGCGATGTCCAGCCCATCGCCGCATTGCCGGCATAGTGCACCACCGCCTGAATCGTCCGACCTGCGGTCGCGCGATTCATCTCGATCAATTCATCCCACGAAGGAACCCCAGTCACGATCGCACCCTAACCGGGGACAAGCTGACACAGAGTGGCTAAAGAAATGTCGGTCCCGCATCGAGACCTCCTTGCATTGGAATGCCTCCGGATGAGTTGCCGTGGGTCCACCCGCGCAGTATCACGGGTCAGAGCCCTACGACTGAGGCTGCCCGAAAGTCATACCCATCCTGTTTGGCATGCTCGTAGGTGAACTCGACGGCCTGTCCAGGATCCAATTTGCGGAAGCCGGTGCCAGCGACCGTAGAATAGTGCACCCATGCACCACCCGGGGTTGCGTCGGAATCGATTACGCCCCAGCCTTCTTCGTCGATCCAAAGCCGCACCGTGCCGACGGTGGTGAACAGGGCAGGCGGATCGATCTCGGGTATCTCGAGACTGTCGAGGTCGGTTTCTCGCATCACTGTCAACCCATCGGGGCCAGGATCGCCGACGCTGTTCCACAAGCTGGTGGAGAATGCCCCCGTCTGGCGGGCCGGCCGTGCACCGGCAGTGCCCCGCGGCCAGGCCTTCTGGACGAGGTAGCGCAGACCCTCGACCGGCTGGGCAGCTTCTGACCACTCGAACTCAACCTCGGTACCCGGTCGCAAGCCCATTGCCGCTACGGGTTGGCTCAGATCAGTGACAGCCTCCACCCTGAGCGAATACCCGCGCACGTAGGCCCCACCCGGAGTGTCATCAGAGTCGACGACACCCCACTCATCATCGAAATGCCACACGCGCACGACCCCGATCGACGACATGACGCCAACGGTAACCCCAGGAGCCGGTCTAAAGTTCTATCGCGCCAGCCCGATCGCTCTGATGCTGAGTCTTCGTCAAGCTTCGCTTGCGTTCCCGCATTGAGATCCACCCAGCGTCCTCACGACTAGACCCCTCCCCTGGCCGGCCACCACACCCCCCGTGGTGGCCGGCCTTTGTTGCCCGCTGCGCGGTCACCTACTCGGAGCGCCTTCGGCGCACAGTGACACCGGCCTTCGGCCGGAAGATCCCTTTGCCCTTCTGGCCGTCCGATCATGACCGGCGTCGTCCGCCGCACAAGACCTGGCTCCGCTGCGCTCCGGCCTGCCGGCTCGAAAACTTTTTCAACCCGCACTCGCTGCGCTCCCTGAAAAACTTTCCGCCCACATCTTGTGCTCTGTCCTCCTATGCCGGTCTTTATCTCCCTTGCCAGAAGGGCAAAAAAGTTGGCGGACACGACAACCCAGGGAGGCACGCCATGTTCTATGACCCGTTCATTGCGATGGAGCACGTCTACAACCACACGAAAATGCCCGGTGATCCGGCCTACACCGATCTCGACGATGACACCAAGTTCGTCCTGTTCGACCTCGCGGTTAACAGCCCCGAGGCCCATGTAGCCGCCGCCACCGTCCTCGACCCCACCCACTTCACCCACTGAGAAGGAGCACCCCATGACCATCGACACCTACACCGAACTCGACGCCCTGACCGTCGCCGCCCCGAACCTGGCAGCAGTCCGCATGATGGCCGGTTTACGCGGAATCAGCTTCCACCAGGCCATGATTGCCCAGGCTGAAGAGTGGGCCACTGCCCTGGATGAGGCCATTGAACGGGAAACCGCCGAGGCTGCGATGTACATCCGGCGGGGCGAGTCGACCACCCACCCGAACCAGCGCGCCGCCTGGCACACCGAAGCCACCAAGCACCTGGACGAAGCCGCCCGCCTGTCGAATGTCCGCGTGATCGCCGCCTGCATGCTCGCCGACACCGACACCAACCCCGTCGACCAGGCACCCACCAACCCCAGATAGCGAAACCGCTTCTGGCCCATAAAGAAAGCAGCCGGGCCGATTGATGCTCGGCCCGGTTGCTTCTCTCACACAATAGGAGAAAACACCATGGGAAACAACACCGCCACCATCACCCCCAACGCCGAGACCACCGCCGTCGAGACCACCGCCGTCGAGACCATCGCCGCCGCTACCGGGGAGCTGCTGCATATCGACCCGGCCGAGCTGGTCCTTGATGACAACGTGCGCACCGATCCGGTGCTGGGCAAAGACTTCATCGCCTCGGTCGCTACCGGTGTCCGGTTGCCGCTGTACGCCGTCCGTGACGCCGATGGCACCGTGAAGGTCCGAGACGGCCAACGCCGGATGCTCGCCGCCCGTGAGGCCGGTCTGACATCGGTCCCGGTCTATGTGGTCGCGGCCGATCAGGCCGAGAGCGACGACACCGAGCGGACCCGCCGCCGCATCATCGACCAGGTCATCGCCAACGAAGCCCGCGCCGACCTCAAAGCATCGGAGAAGGCCGCAGCGGTCGAGCAACTGTCCTTGACCGGTTTGTCGGCCACCAAGATCGCCAAATCGCTGCACACCAACAAAAAGACGGTCGATGCAGCGCTGGCCACCGCAGCCTCCCAGACCGCCCGCAGCGCGGTCGATGCCGCGAACCTCACCCTGGACCAGGGCATGATCTTGGCCGAGTACGACGACGATCCTGAGGCCGTGACCGAGCTGGTCGCCGCCGCTGCCGAGGGCCGGTTCGACCACAAAGCCGCCGAGCTCAAGGAGACCGCACCGGCACGCGCCGCGATCAGGGCCGCGCGCGATGAGCTGACCGCCCAGGGCTTTACCGTCACCACCGACCGGAGCGACGTTGTTAGCGGCTACCGTCGCCTCGATCAGCTCGTCGACGCCGAAGGCAGCAAAGCCGCCGTGGCCGATCTTGACCCCGATCACCTGCTCGCGCTCGTGTCGGCGCGGTGGCGGACCGAGTACACCAGCGCCGACGGAGTCGCACTCGACCGTGACGACATCGACTGGGACCTCGACGGTGAAGAAGACGCCGACCTCAAGCCCGAAGAGGGCTACCACGATCCGCGCACAGTGACCCGGACCGAAAGCTGCACCGCTGAGGTGGTGTGGTTTCACCGCTGCTACGAAGAGGCCGGATTACTGACCGCGTGGGAGTGGGACCAGCAGAACCGGTCAAGCAAGAAGAGCACCCCGAAAGACCGGCCGCTGACCGAGGCCGAGCAGGCCCACAAAGACGCCGAGACCCGCGAACGACGCAAGGTCAAGACGCTTAACAAGTTGGGTGTGGCGGCGCAGACGGTGCGCAGGGACAAGCTGACCGAGGCCTTCGGCCGTAAAACCCTGCCCAAGGGCAAAGCCGCTGTGGTCGCAGCGTTCCTGGCAACCACGATGTGGCACAACGCCGATCTGTACAACGTCACCCGCCAGGACGCCAACGCCAAGGACATCGCGGCCGACCTGCTCGGCGGCGATCCCATCGAAGCGCTCGACGGAGCCACCGGCGAACGCGCCCAGCTGATCGCTTTGGCGATCACGTGCGCCGCGCACGAGGCGAACCTGCCCAAGGACGCCTGGCGCGGTGGCCACGAGTACCTGCGCAGCATCGGCGAAGGACGCACCCGCTACCTGACGTTCCTGACCGAAGCGTTCGGATACGCCCTGTCCGACATCGAAAAGGTGGTCACCGGCGACATGAACGCCGACGACATCAACATCAGCTAGACAGGTTTGGGGCGGGGCGGGTGGGCACCACCTGCCCCGCCCCCGCCTGCGTCGGGACGGTCGACCAGCGCCCGACCCGAGACCATCCACCACTTGACCCCTGTAACGGTACGCGTTACACTAGAGGGGTGATCCAGTCCTTCCACGACTCTCGAACCGAGAAGGTGTGGCGGCGGGAAGTGGTCAAGAAGTTCGACCCTGACCTGCAACAGCGCGCCTACCGCAAACTCCTGGCCTTGCACGCCGCCGACCGGGTGTCAGATTTGCGGATCCCGCCGGGGAACCGACTCGAAGCGCTCAAAGGCGACCGGGCCGGGCAGCACAGCATTCGCATCAACCAGCAGTGGCGACTCTGTTTTACCTGGACTGCACACGGACCCGCCGACGTTGAAATAGTCGACTACCACTAACCCAAAACCACATTAACACACCAAGAACGACGACTACCGATCAGAGGTAACGCCCATCATGACCACCACAGCCCACCCCCCGATCCATCCCGGCATCGTGCTGTTCGAGGACTACATGCAGCCCATGGGCCTGTCGCAGCGCCGACTGGCCGATCTGATGAACGTCCCGCCCCGGCGTATCAACGAAATCATCCACGGCAAGCGGGCCATCACCCCCGACACCTCGCTGCGCCTGGGCAAAATGTTCGGCATCAGCGAGACGTTCTGGCTCAATATGCAAACCCACTACGACCTCGAAGTTGCCAAAGAAACCACCGACCTGTCCACCGTCAAAGTCCTCGAAGACGCCTAACCCCGACCCGCTACAACGTCCTGGCGGACATCAACTCAACGCAATAACGATGCGGGACAGGTGAGACGACCTGTCCCGCTTCGTCCCGCGATGGCCGCTCAGATGGGCAATGTCAGTTCGTCCTGCTAGCGTGCTCACCGAGAGCCTGGCCAACCGGACCATCCCCCCGGTCCTGGGACCACTCCCCCCGGTCCCGACACGTTTCTCCCCAGACCTGTGTCGCGTTGGCCAGGCTTCTCTCCCCCTCAGTCCGCGTTATCGGACCTGGCGGTCCGAGCTTCGCCCTGGTGGTCACCTAAAGGGGCGCGCGCCTTCTCATGGTGGCTGGCCGGGGACCCCGACCTGTCAACCCACGCCCCGGCGCTCTCGCCCGTTCTCCGCTGCGCTGCGCCCGTGCGCTCCAACCACTTTCACACCCGCACTCGCTACGCTCGCGTGAAAGTGGCTTCCGGCCGCCGGGACTCTTCGGGGTTGACAGCCCACCCCGCCCAGCCCGACCGCGAGGCGTCAGCGCCACCTACCGAAAGGGCCAATCATGAACGTCTACGCCACCATCGACGGAGTTCAGTACGGACCACTGACCGTCACCGAGGCCGGCCTGGTCCACCGGGTCGGACTCGTCGACGTCGAGATGGCAGACGGGTCGATACCGACCGCCCAGACCTATCTGAGCCCCACCAAGACTCAGACGGTCGAGTTGTTCCCCCGCACGATCGGCTACTGGGGCCTCGAGGTAGCCCCCTAAACCCGGCCGCCGCCGGGCCTGGCCCACCCAACCCGGGGTGGGCCTTTTTGGTGTGTTGTTGGCGCCCGGTCACATGCAGATTCGGAGGAAGTCGGTGGCTCCTGGTCGTAGCTGAAAGCGTCTCTTCTGTCCTTTGGCCTCGAAGACAGCGGACGTCTCCGACACCCGCGTCATCACGCCCGTCTGATGGGGGTCAGACCATCCCGGAGGTGAACTGTTCGAGACTATTTCGGAGGGGGCCGCTTCCCAGTACTGGCCGGCGAACTTAGCTTCGCCCGCCCCGCAATGGGTGTACAGGTTGTAGCGATAGGCAGTGCCGATCTTCACCGCCTCAGGTGCCGGTTCCCACGGAGCGTCGCACCCCGTCACACAGGCCGTGGTCTCAGGTGCTGGTTCCGACGGTGCGCCGCATCCAGCGAGGCAGACGACCACTAGCGCGGCCATCGACAGCCTGCGTGCCCCCGGATGAATCGTCATGACCTGACAGTAGGTCAGCGACCTTCTGGATGATCGAGATCCTGCGCGCCGGTGATGCAATGGGCA